>JAHDCM010000198.1:0-3679 GCA_020629895.1 Bacteroidota bacterium | reverse complement strand
CTAATTTATTATCAAACATATCGCTTTTTAGTATTAACAATACTTTTTCAGTAGATACTCACACAATCCTGGAAAACTAAATTTAAATTTCCCTTCGGTCATTGCTAATTCGTTAGCTATCACTTTTGTCAATTTATTTTTATTTAGTTTTCCTTTTTTATCCAAACTATTTCTAAGAATCATTTTCCACTTTCTTTTTCTCAAATCCTTTAGATAATCAGCATTGAGATTGAGAATATCATTGATCTCTTCCTCATATTCTTTATTAGATGATCTGATCAAGCCTGTCGATTTGTAACTAATGGTATCAATATGCGGTTTTAATTGTGGATTTACTTTAATTGGAAGTCGATCTTTATATTTATCCTTCCCTTTATTTGTATCACAATGTTGTACTATCGACTTTCCTCCAACACCCTTGCAAACTGCTAGAAGATTTCCATAATCCAATCTCAAATCTTTTGTACCATTTTGTCCATTACATATTTTTCGATCACAATAATGCTCAATCTTCACTTTTCCAAACTTCAATACCTGCTGACAATACGCGCATACTCCCTCTTGTTCATTAATCAGCGATTTCCTCAAGTCATCTTTAACCACTGTATCCATGTCATCAAAAGCCGCATTAAAGGCTCGAATATATTGTTGAAATGATCGAGGAGCCGTTTTCTTTTTAATCCATCTCATTCTCTAATTCAAATTTATAGGCTGCCAATTGCAAAGTTAATTCTTCTACCAACATGTTGATGGGTTGCCCTTGATCTTTTTGCTCCAATTGTTCCACCTCTTTTATCACAGCTTCTAGCTCCTCAATGTCTTTTTGTTCTTCGATCAATTTATCAAATTTCTTAATTAAATCCACATATACTTTGGGTCTTTCTGTCGAATTAAAGACGTATTTGAGTAAGGTATTTGAATCTACTCCATTAGATTGGAAATTTATTTTCTCTATTTGGAAATTATCTACTAAAAAGACCTTGTCACTGTTAACCGAAGAAATGACTTGTGGAGAATGGGTGGTAATAAAAAATTGAATATTAGGAAAAATATGTCTTAGAATGGGAATAATTTTTCGCTGCCAGGTAGGGTGTAAATGCGCTTCAATCTCATCAATTAAAACAATTCCTGCTGATTGCTTTTCTTGATTATCGGGGTGATTAGCAATCGAAATATTGTACGCAATATCAGCTACCATCGTTATCACCGATTTTTCTCCATCTGATTTAAACGCTAGATCTTCTGCGATACTATCTTTTCCATTTGGTCGAAGGGTTATGGTTGGAATGAGGTCATTATTCCCCATTCGTTGACGTTGAGATGTGCCTACGGTATAGTCTTTATTGTATAAGAACTTCAATAATTTTTTAATCGCATCTCTCACGTATTTTAGGTTCGGTTCTTCGTAGGAAAAGTCATTATGATCTCTTTTTAGTCGTAATTCTTTGTTTTCGTAGTCGAAGAACCAGTTGAGAAAGCGGGAGTAACTTCGATTGTTTTGTACAATATTTCCCCATGTTTCTACTTGAGACCTCTTATAAATCACATTACCTATTTCAACAAATTTTGGATTTTGACCAGTAGCAGGAAAAAACTTAATAATAGGAATGTAAACTAAGCTCTGCTTAATAAGGTCATCAAAAAATTTCATTCCACCTTGTATAGAATTAGCAAATACCACATCTAACTCACCTTTTCCTAATGGAAATGAATTAGTTATTAGTACACTTTCTCTTAAATAATCATTTAGCTCTATCGTAATTTGAAGCCTTGTTTTTTGATAATTAATATCTTCTTCATTAAGCTCTAAATCTGATGAAAAATCTTTAGGAGAAATATGGCTTTTAATATAAAAAACAATACTTTTTAATACAGCCTTCAATAAAGAAGTTTTACCCGCCCCATTAGCTCCAATAAAAACATTCAAATCAGGCTCCACTGCTAATTTTAAGGATTTAAATCCTCTAAAATTTTCGATATTTATTTTTTCAATTTTCATGTGATACCTGTTGGCAACTATTTTTTAATGTTATTTTAATTATGTAGGTTGAGCGCATCCACAAGGGATGCTCCTACGGTTGTTGTTAAACGATTCCCCACAAGCCACCAATACCTACATCTTCCATATCAATCGTTTCTACTTTGGCGATACCTAGACCTGTTTTGCCATAGTCATTGCCATTATACAGCATATACAAATGCCCTTTGAATGGAAAAACATGTGCATAACAAATCGCCCTATCATCCCATCCTGTTTCGGATAAAGTGATCCCCGTTTGTGCTTCTTCTCTACGCCAATGAATCCCATCGGTAGAAATGGCGTAAACAATACGATATTGGTCACCACGAACTGTAAACCATAAATGATAGCTCCCATTCGCATCTTTCCAGACAGAGGGGCGGCAAATAGCATACTCGCTCTCATCTGCAAAGGTAATGCAAATATCATTGTTTCTATGCCAGTTAATGCCATCTTCTGAGGTGGCGTACTTGATGTGGTAATAGTGTTTGTGTTCGGAAGGCGTTTTTCCCCATTTCACAAGGCTAGTGTACCACATTTTCCAGATGCCTTCGTCTAGGAGGACACAGACGGAACCGAAACCGAGGTAATCTTCCTTATTGCGTGGAAGGATGGGGGCTTTTGAGTAACGTTTAAAGGTGCCATCTGCTTGCTGGATGGCAAGACCTAGTTGGATATTGAAAGGGGTTAGTACAGTGGGCATCCAGCCTACATAGTACAGGTAGGTATTGCCTTTATGGCTAATCAACCAGGGGTAAGAGACGCCGTTTTCATCGAAAGTGCCAAGTTCGCCAACTGAAAATACAGGCTCTATTGTTTTTTCAAGTATCCTTAGCGGATCATTCATATTGATGCGGATACGCCCTATTTGAGAACGGTTTTGTGTATCTCGCCCTGTAATGTAGATGTCTACTAAATCGGTATTGGGAATGACTTGGGCAAAGGATGGCCCTGTAAAGGTAGCCATCCACTCAGTTTGTGGATCGGGTTGGATGATCCGTCCTATTTTTTGCCATTCAAACATATAATGCTATTTAAGACGCTGTTGCTACTTGCCCCCTTGTCCTAGTTTCTCTACTTTTTGTAGCCAGTTTTTGCGATAGGAATCTTTGGATAATCGTAGCGGGCCGATACTGGTAATTTTTACCGACTTTACCCCTATAAAATGCATGGTTAGACGTTTCATGGCTTTGTGGCTTGGGCTGCCATTTACGAGGCTATAGAACCAAGCGGGCTGATCAAGCGTGCAGATGAGACGGGCTGTTTTTCCTGTGAAAAACTTATCCCACCATACCGACCCTTCCCGCTTTTTGAAGGCAAAGCCTGGTAAAAGTACGCGGTCTAAAAAGCCTTTCATAATGGCGGGTACGGAACCCCACCACACAGGGTATATCCATACGAGGTGATCGGCCCACTTTAGCTTTTCTTGTGCATCAAGTAGGTCGGGTTCTAGCTCGGTGCGTTTACGATAGCCATATTCTAAATTAACTTTAAAGTCTAAGTCTCGAATATTGATTTCCTGAAATTCAAAGCCACTTGTTTCTAAGCCTTTTTTGTAGGCTTGGGCAAGTGCAAAGTTAAAACTTTCTTTGTCAGGATGTCCGTTGATAATGAGAATTCGTTTTGAGTTCATGAGATTGATTGTTTTGATGTTCGCGT
>JAHDCM010000197.1 GCA_020629895.1 Bacteroidota bacterium | reverse complement strand
CAGAATTGGGCGACCACAAGGAATCGCCCCTACATTCACTCATTGTTTACCGCGTGAGGGATAGTAGCGGTAGCTTGACGAAATAGAAGCCTAATGAGGCTTGCTGAAGGATGGCTGAACGATGGAGTGAAGACATACTGAAGCATTTAGCCGAATAGGGTTTCTATGAGGCAACTACAAGCGGATAGCCCGACCTTTTTTCGCCTCGCTCGTCGATGTGTAATGCATCGACAAGCGAGGCGAAAAAAGGACACGCCCAACTGAAGAAAGGATATTTATGTAAAAATGGTGTTATGAAGGTTTATTAGAAGAGAGAGCAGGTATGACTTCTTCTTCAAATGGACGCTTACCGATCAGCTTAACCAGATCATCTTTGAAAAGGATTTCTTTTTCCAATAATTTTTTAGCGATAAGTTCTAACTCATTACGCTTGTCAGTCAATAGCTTTTTGGTGCGTTCATAAGCTTTCTGAATTAAGCTACGTACCTCTTCATCAATTACTTTAGCCGTTTCATCAGAATAAGGCTTTTGGAAGGAGTAATCATTTTGAGGATCGTGAAAGGACACATTACCCACTTTTTCATTCATACCATAAATGGTAACCATTGCATAGGCCATTTTGGTAATACGTTGGAGGTCATTTTGCGCACCCGTTGAAATTTTCCCAAATATGATTTCTTCTGCGGCACGTCCACCGAGTGTCATACACATTTCGTCAAGTAATTGCTCGGTTGTGTATAAGTATTGCTCTTTGGGTAGATATTGCGCATACCCTAAAGCGGCAATTCCTCTTGGTACGATCGTTACTTTCAATAAAGGGTGGGCATATTTTAGGAACCAACCACTAATGGCGTGGCCCGCCTCATGATAAGCAATAATTTCTTTTTCTTCGGGAGAGATAATTTTATTTTTACGTTCTAATCCTCCAATTACTCGATCAATTGCTTCTTGGAAATCGCCCATATCTACTGCTACTTTGTCACGACGTGCAGCGATAAGTGCGGCTTCGTTACAAACATTTGCAATATCGGCACCAGCAAAGCCAGGCGTTTGGGCAGCTAATTTGGCAGAGTTGATATTATCGCTTGTTTTTAGCGGCTCTAAATGTACTTTAAAAATTTGTTCTCGTCCTTTTACGTCTGGTTTATCAATAGCAATTTGGCGATCAAAACGTCCAGGACGCATCAAGGCACTATCTAGCACATCAGGACGGTTGGTAGCCGCCATGATAATAACTCCCTTATCACTCGCGAAACCATCCATTTCTACAAGTAATGCATTGAGTGTATTTTCACGCTCATCATTTCCTTGCATCATATTACGTCCTCTGGCACGTCCAATGGCATCAATTTCATCAATAAAAATGATACAAGGAGCTTTTTCACGCGCTTGTTTGAAGAGGTCACGCACCCGCGATGCCCCAACTCCTACAAACAACTCTACGAAATCGGAACCAGAAATAGAAAAGAAAGGCACTTTAGCCTCACCTGCTACCGCTTTTGCCAATAGGGTTTTACCAGTACCTGGAGGGCCTATCAATAGCACTCCTTTAGGTATTTTACCTCCTAACGACGTATATTTTTGTGGATTTTTTAGGAAGTCTACTACTTCTAATACTTCTTCTTTTGCTTCATCTAAGCCTGCTACATCACCAAAGGTAACATTAACACTGCCTTCTCCATCAAACAAGGTGGCTTTTGATTTACCAATATTAAAAATTTGTCCCCCAGGGCCACCAACTCCTCCGCTTACGCGTCGCATAATCAAAATCCAAACAATGATCAAAATGGTGAGCGGCAAAAGCCAACCCAATAAGCCAGAACGCCAATCGGTTCGAGTCACACTATCGGTAGACAAGTTATAATTGGGATTTGCTCCTTGCTGTGCGCGTAATTCATCATCAAAATTTTCGACTGAATTGATGGTGAAGTAGAAATGCGGGCCTATATTGGTACCTAGTTTTGACTCTTCTAGTTTATCTTGATGTTTGCTTATTGCTTCTTCTTTAAGAAAGACCTCTACTTTTTCTTTATTGACGACTATAATACGCGAAACATCGTTTGTAGGCAGGATTTCTCTAAAAAACTCTTGTTCCGAAATCTTTTTTACATTTGATTTCAGTTGAGTTATCAATGTAGAAGCTAATAATGCCAATACAATAAACCCAATAATCCAATAATAATTGAATTTATTATTGTCTTTGGATTCATTAGCTCCTTTGTTGTTATTCTGATTATTTTCGTTATTATTCATTATTAAAGTTTGCGCTTATTCTTTTGGGCTTAAAAATAGCAAATTGCCTATTTTTATCTAATCCCTTTAAGAAACGATTTACTATTATTATTGCCTAAAATTTCCTTAGATCCATCTGGTAAATACCGTGTAACAACAGCATCGGCCCATAGTTCTTCTAAGGAATAGCGATGGCGAACATCTTTATGGAAAATATGGACTACCACATTAAAGAAATCTAGCAATACCCATTCGCAGGTACGTGTTCCTTCATAATGCAATGGTGCTTCTCCTGTGGCCTGCTCAACTTTAAAAGCAATATTATCAGCGATGGCTCTAACTTGTGGAGGAGAATTTCCTTCACAAATAATAAAATAATCTCCCATAGCATCATCAAGGTTGGTCATATCTAGGCTGACAACTTCTTCTCCTTTTTTATCAAGGATGCTATCAGCAATTAATTCTACCAATGCATGGATGGGATTTAAGTTCTGTTTTTTCTCTATATTCGTCTTCAAGTAGTAAGTTATTAGTGAAGATATCAAAAGTACGAATAATCTTGGATACTTATAACACCATAATTGTAGGAAAGGTTTTTGTAGAATTAGATAAGGTTGATTCTACCAACAACTATGCTTCTGAATTATTACAAAAAGGTAAGGTAACAGAAGGAACAGTTATTATGGCGCATGAACAGTATCAAGGTCGTGGACAACGTGGAAATAGTTGGGAATCAAAAAGTAACAAAAATATTACCATAAGTGTTATTTTACATCCTCAAAAGCTACTTGCCTACCAACAATTCCGCCTTAATCAGTCTATCGCAATTGGTTGTCAACAATTTTTAACTGCTTTAGCAGGAAATGGGTTCAAAATTAAATGGCCCAATGATCTATATCATAAAGATAAGAAAATAGGTGGCATTTTAATTGAAAACATGGTTTCAGGTAATTATTTAGCCACTTCAATCGTTGGAATAGGTATCAATATTAATCAAACACGCTTTTCCAGTCATCTACCTAACCCCACCTCGTTACAGCTCATTACTAAAAAAAAGCATATTATTGGTCCATTAGTTAAACAGTTATGTCATTTTTTAAATCAATCCTATTTATTATTTAGACATCAACCGTTTACGACTCTTCAACACCAATACCTCCAACATCTTTATCGTTACCAAGAGTTCCATCCATACGAAACAAATAATGGAATTATTGAGGCACAGATTGTTGACATTCTTCCTAGCGGACAATTAGTATTAGAAACGAAAGACTCACAACGATCTACTTATTTTTTTAAGGAAGTTACCTTTTTATAGCAAGCATTCTTTGTTCAAAAAACAATTTATTATGCGTTATTACTCATATACCCATCTATTTACCTTTTTATTTTTAACACTATTACTATCTACTAGTTACGCGCAAACAGAACACTACTCCTCCAGTCCAGCTACCACTCAAAAAACACCCTCACTGCTTCCACTTACCTATCAAGCCGATATGTTAGCAGCTATTTCGGACATGGATAAAGCAATGAGTACACAAGCTTTACGTGATGCAGCAGGACGTTTTGATATTATTGCTCGTCAGGCTCCGAGTGAATGGCTCCCTCCTTATTACGCCTCCTATTGTTTTACCGTAATGGCCTTTATGACCAAAAGAGACTTAGCCCTTAAAGACACTTATCTAATTAGTGCGCAGTATCATTTGGATCAAACAGCCAAAATAGATTCCAACAATGTAGAGGTAGCAGTCTTACAAGCTTATATTTATCAAATGAAAGTGGATGTTAATCCTGCGAATCGTTTGGAACAATATGGCACATTAGCAGTATTAAGCTTGGAAGAGGCGATTTCTATTGACCCAGAAAACCCTAGAATCTATTATTTGAAAGCTCAAAACTTCTTTTTTGCTCCAGAATATGCTGGTGGTGGTCTAGGGAAAGCTTGCCCTATTGCACAGGTAGCTGCATCTAAATATACTAAGCATAACACACCTAGTCCTTTACACCCTAAGTGGGGAGCAGCAATGACTAATTATATGCAACAGGTTTGTGGTTCTGTACATAAATAAGCGATGAACATCATTTTACTAGCCTTGTAGTTTTGGTCAATTAGCATTTTGGACTATCTTTGCACGCTATGAAAAACAATGCTTCTCTCAAGGATATTATCTCACACTGTAAAGAGTATGGATTTATTTTTCCCTCTAGTGAGATTTATGATGGCTTAAATGCCTCTTATGATTATGGACCTAATGGAGTTCAGCTAAAAAATAACATCAAAGACTATTGGTGGAAATCAATGGTACAACTCCACGAAAACATCGTGGGACTAGATGCTGCTATTTTTATGCATCCAAAAGTATGGAAAGCTTCTGGCCATGTAGATGCATTTAATGATCCAATGATTGACAATAAGGACTCTAAAAAACGTTATCGTGCTGATACGTTGATAGAGGACTATATTAGCAAGATTAATGCGAAGATTGAAAAAGAGGTTACAAAAGCCGCCAAACGATTTGGAGAAAGTTTTGATAAAGAAAAATTTTGTGCCACTAATCCGCGGGTTCTAAAAAATACCGAGAAACGAGATGCGATACAAAATCGTTTAAATAAAGCGTTAAGAGAAGACAACCTTGAGGAACTAAAAAACATTATTGTTGATTGTGAAATAGCTTGCCCAGAAAGTGGTTCTCGAAATTGGACAGATGTACGTCAATTTAACCTGATGTTTTCGATGCAATTTGGAGCTTTAGCTGCTGAAGCAGAAAATAGCGTGGTGTACTTACGTCCTGAAACGGCTCAGGGTATTTTTGTAAACTTTTTGAATGTAAAGAATGCTACTCGCCAAAAAGTACCATTTGGAATTGCTCAAATTGGGAAGGCATTTCGCAACGAAATTGTAGCTCGTCAGTTTATTTTCAGAATGCGCGAGTTTGAACAAATGGAAATGCAATTTTTTGTGCGTCCAGGTGAAGAAATGAAATGGTATAACTACTGGAAAGAAGCCCGCATGAAATGGCATCAGGCAATTCATCCTAATGAAAAGCTACGCTACCACGATCACGAAAAACTGGCTCATTACGCCAATGCAGCTTTAGACATTGAATTCAAGTTTCCTATGGGATTCCGTGAATTAGAAGGTATTCACTCTCGTACCGACTTTGACCTGAGTCAACACCAAAAACTTTCTGGAAAAAAATTACAATACTTTGATCCAGAATTAAAGGAAAGTTACGTTCCTTATGTAGTAGAGACATCCATAGGGCTAGACCGAATGTTTTTTGCTACTATTGCCAATGGCTACACCAAAGAACAAGTGCCTAATACAAAAGGAGGAACTGACGAAAGAGTCGTTTTAAAAATTCATCCTTATTTGGCTCCAGTAAAAGTAGCTATTTTACCTTTGTTGAAAACCAAACCCGAACTTACTACTAAGGCAAGAGAAGTATTCGATATGTTAAAGGTTATTACTGATTGCCAATATGATGAAAAAGATGCGATTGGTCGCCGTTATCGTCGGCAAGATGCGATTGGAACTCCACTATGTGTCACCATTGATTTTGATACGCTTGAGGATAATACGGTAACCATTAGAAATAGAGATACATTAGCACAAGAAAGAGTAGCCATTGATCAACTTGCAGGAATCATTTTAGATAAGATTAAGTTTCCTCAAGTATCTTAGTAATGGCTCAATAAATTGACCATTTTTCATAGGAAATTGTTGATTTCTTATCATTTTTAAACATAAAGTTTACTTTTTTGTCATAAAAAAGTAAGCAGTCATTGATTTTTTTATCATATTTGCTTACCTTTAAGTTATCAACAACAGTATAGAATTAAAATTTACCCCAAATTACTGTTTTTATCATTATATCAATAGCTTATTTTGCTATCCCCTTTCTTCTTCCAAATTAAGGCTCATTAAGTATTTCCTGATAGTTTGTGCCTTATTTGTTTCCCCTTCTTATACATAGAAAAACGGCCTCCACTTCAATTATCAATGAAAGTAAATTAAACATTGATTCTCTTAATAGAAATGGAGATGTATGATAATCGCATACCATTTGTTCAAGTTACATTGACATGGTACATTTATTGCACACAAATACTAAATAATTATAAATTATTATAGCAACAAAATTAACATCCTAAACTCTTTATATAAATTATTATTTAAATAACGCTTAATCATTAAATAAGCATTTACTACACTTGTTATAAGAAACGAACCACACTTTTATATATAGAACAATTAAACGAGGTCAATAATGAGGTATTTACTAATTTTATTACTCTTAGGAACCCTGCTCCTATCTACTCAATTCGCTTCGGCGTGGGGAGATGGGGACTACAACCTTACCCTGATAGGTATTGTATTAGATAAAAATACAAAAGAACCTATGCAAAATGCTATTGTGGTTTTAGTAGAAGCTGATAATAATCAGATATATCGAACTACTACTACCCAAGATGGACGCTTTTACTTTCAGCTAATGAAAGAAAAAGAATATCAAATTTACGCTACGGGAAAAAATGGAATTACTGGTGAAGTAAAAACGATACAAACATATAATAAGGAGAAACCAGAGGTATTGAATGTGATTCTTACCTTAGAAGACAACTATTTGTATGAAATCACTAAAACACCCGAATTTAGTGGTGCTAGTTATGAATATGAAATGTATCGTGAAAACGTAGTTGCTTTTAAAGTTCAAATTGGCTCATTCGAACATACTCCAGATGACGATTGGTTTACTGGAATTGAAAGTACCATTGAACAAGAAAAAGCACCCAGTGGACATACTAGATACTTAGTAGGTAACTATAAAAGCCTACCAGCAGCTAGGTCTATGCAACAGAAAATGCGCAATGATGGATTTACTGATTCTCAAATCGTGACCTATTTAAAGGGAGAACGAGTAAAAATGAGTCCAGAAGAAGCTGCTAGACTTTATAAGTAAAGAGGAAAGAATAAATTGCCCAATCTAGCTG
>JAHDCM010000196.1 GCA_020629895.1 Bacteroidota bacterium | reverse complement strand
ATTTTTGGGGCGTGTCCTTTTTTCGCCTCGCCTGTCAAATGTGTAAACACATTAACAGGCACGAAGCGAAAAAAGGTCGGGCTATCCGTTTGTAGTTGGCTCTTACACGAGGTGTTCCGCTAAACGCCTAGCAGTGTCTTCCTCTGTCAGCCCTGCTAGTCGAAGCGTCACAACCCGTGTACTTCGCCAAGCTATCACTACTATCCCTCACGCAAGAAACGTTTGAACGATTTACGATGAAACGTCTGACGTTAATAGGCGCAAAATCTTACGCCTTTACATTCCATCGTTCATCGTTTCATCGTCAATCGTATAATCCATGTCTAATATTTTCTCTCCTCGTGTTCGCAAACGCAAAGCCTATTTTACCGCTTTTCAAGTCTTTGGAAGCTACTTGTGGTTGCACCTCAAAAGTAAAATATTGGGAAAGGCACATTTCGATAAGCACATTAACAGCCTACATGTAAAAAATGCGGATCGAGTAAAAAACCGAGTACAGGAGTTGCAAGGACTCTTTATCAAAATGGGACAACTTATCTCCAACCTTTCCAATGTACTGCCCGAAGAGTTTCGCGGCCCACTCGAAGAACTACAAGATCATATCAAAGCCAAGCCGTATAGTGAAATAGAAGAAACCATTTTTCAGGAACTCGGCAAAAAGCCCGACGAACTATTTGGCAATTTTCGGAAAGAACCACTTGCAGCCGCTTCTATTGGACAGGTACACCGCGCTACTTTTAAAGGGGAAGAGGTGGTTGTAAAAATACAACACCAAAATATAGATACCATTGCAAAAGCTGACCTTACCATCCTCAAAAATATTGTGCGGCTGCATGGCTTTTTTATGAGTATGCACGGACTAGATCATACTTACGATCAAGTGCGACAAATGATTGAGGAGGAGCTGGATTATTTGCAAGAAGCACAATCTATGCAAAAAATTGCGAATAGTCTGAAAGATGCTCCCGAATTGCGAGTGGTGATCCCGAAGGTTTATGAGGAATTTTGTACAAAAAAAGTGCTGGTTTCTTCCTTTTGTGAAGGAACTAACCTATCACAAGTAGCTACCTTTAAAGAGTGGGGATTAGATTTGGAGGAGGTAAATAAACGCCTTACGGAACTCTACTGTAAAATGGTTTTGGTAGATGGTTTTTACCATGCCGATCCACACCCTGGAAATATTTTGATTAATCGCCAGGGGGAATTGATTTTATTAGATTTTGGAGCCGTTGCCTACCTGAGTGAAGCCACTAAACGAGCTATTCCTGATTTGATAGAAGCCGTTGTGCGAAATGATACCGAAGATACGGTGCTTGCCCTAAAGCGAATGGGCTTTTTGGGGTCGGATAAAGCCTCTCGTAAGTATGTAGAAAAACTCATTGATATTTTTAAAGAATTTTTGCAAACCGAAGTGCAGTTTGATGGTTTGAACTTTCAAAATGTAAAACTCAATTCGGGCTTATCTTCGATTGCTTCCATATTGCGGAAAGTAGATTTGCGAGATGTTTCTAATAATATTCGCATTCCGAAAGATTATATCCTGCTCAATCGCACCATTGTATTATTGATGGGTAATACTTTTTTACTTGCTCCGAATATGAACACCTTACATGTTGTTCGACCCTATATGCAACAACATATTTTGGATAAGGAGGAAGGTTTTTCGACACTTATTATCAATACCTTCAAAAATCAGTTGACCACTGCAATTGCTCTTCCTAATGAGCTATCCCGCTTTTTGAAAACACAGAATGAAAGTGAACTGGAAGATGAACTGCGGGGGGTAAAAGAGAATATCCAAAAAATCTATTTTCTAGGACAGCAGTTTTTGTATGCCTTTATTTTATTTGCGCTGGTTTATTTTTTGGTAAATGTAGAAATTGGAGATAAGCTGTGGGTGAGGCGTATGAATTGGGGATTGATTGGAGTGTTTAGTTTGTTATTTTTGAGAGCCGCTTTTCGGGATGTGAGGACGTAGAACCACTTCGCTTAGATAGCAGTATAAACAAGATAATCCCCAATAATTTTCATGCGTTTTAAGGACAAGAACTTGATATGTAGCTGATTTTCTTGATGCTGGTCGTAATACAAAAGTAAATGGTCAATACCTAAATCTTGAAAATCTAACCAGCGTTTTTGGGGATTAATAAAAAAAGCGTAGGGTTGATAATTTCCTTTCTGTGTGCGAACCAACATGTCCTGATAAGATTCATAACAAGGAGGGCTATATAAACCAATCGGAACCAGTAAGCCCCTCGCTGCCTCTTCTTCTTTTAGCATTGGAATATTATCCAATGCTCCCGCTATTATCTTATTACGTCCTTCCACCCGATTACTTAATAATTGAATCTCCAACTCTAATGTTTTGTGTTTCCCTTCTGTAAGAATTTCTCTTTTTTCGACTTTTCGTACCAATACCGCTGGATTTGGAGCGAGTGGTTTAGGAGGTAGGCAACTAAAATTAGGCAATAATTTACTAAACAAATTGGCGTATTGAATAGAGTCCTTATCAGCAGAAAGTGTGTCTAATTGCTGGAAAGGTAAGACCTCTTTTGCTTGTACGCGTCGGAGTAAGCTTAAAATAACGGGTGTATTTTGCAAGGAAAAATCACTATCAATTAGGTGTTGAAACTCCTCGAAAGGAAGGTCGTTTTTTTCCATAAATAAGTCGGCAAATAAGGCTTCGGGAAAGGGAAATTTAAGGTGATAACTGGTTTGTTGAGCTTGATTATAACAAATGACTTCCCATTCATCGTCATACAAACAATGATGTAAAATATCTACTTGGCTGATGGAAGGCGGGCTAGTACTACCTACAAATGTGAAGCTACTTGGTGTAAATTCGACCTGATGTTGTCGTTTCGTTTGGTTGATAATGCCTGCTTTAGTCAAAAACTGGTCTTCTTGTACCCAAGTAGGAATCAATGGTACCCACGCGCGAAGGTCAATAGCTTGCAGGCGCAAGCTATCTCCATAAGGAGAGTAGGGAAGGGTGATGTCGAATAAGCCATTGGTTTTACGTTGAAATAAAACGCCTAATGAATCAGCTTCATCGAAAGTATCTTCCCCAAAAATAATGCTTGCCTTACTAGTGTGCCGACTAGGACTAAAGGTATTGGTAGCGTTTGGTTGGTCTCCACTTTTTTTAAAAATACAAGCACCTAGTCCTAATAACAAGCACCCTAGTAAAGGCAATAACAGGTGTTTAGTAGGTTTCATCAATGTAATTGGTCTAGATAATTACCCCTTAAAATTAGGCCATATTACATTCTCATGATAATAAACTTCACAAAGCTTGACTATTAGAGACTGTCTTGATTTTACAATCTGGTTTTTTCAGCTCCAATTCTAAAATCAAGACAGCCTCTTAAAGCTGAATTTTCTGTGACGAATCCTTGCTGGTTTCTGCTTCTTGAAAATGTACCCCTAATTCGCCAAGCTCCTTCAAACAAGGTTCATATACTTCTTTCATGATAGGCATCTTGACACCTGACAAATGATCTACTTTGCCTGTTAAAATCAATTTGACCATAATTGCCATTGGAAAACCAACCGTAGCAGCAATGGCGGTATTATTGTGATCTTTTCCTTTCATGACCATTGTAGATTGCCTACAAAACGACTGTTCGTGTAGCTCGTAATCAAATTGATGAATCATCACAATCATATCCTTGTCTTCAGTTCCTAATTGCCATTTTTCTTCTAGTAAATCTAGTAAGATTTGGGCGGGTGTGGCATTTGCTTTTTTTATGGGTTTTTGGTCAAATAAACCTAACCAACGCATGCGATACATGAGTTCGGAATCAGGGGGAGTGCCTATGAAATCAGCCATGCGTACATCTAGGGGACGGCGATCTTCACTAGAATCGCTAGGAAGGAATGCTTCCAAAAGATCATTATAGGTGAGTGTATCCGAGTTGATGATAGGGAAGGTATTATTCGTCCATCCCAATTTTACAAAGGCATTCCAAGCTTCACAATAACCCGAATAACGTAGGGTACCCCGAATAAAAGTAGGCACATCGGCAATATTGTATTTGTTGAGGTAGCTGAGAGAGTCGCGGTTGGCATAGCCATCAAAGGAACCAATACCATCTACCTCATAACGTTCTGTCAATTCGAAAAGGCGATTATAAGGAATATACTTAGGACGGCCATTTTTCAAATATTGGGCGGTACCTTGCCCTGCTAAAACCACATTCATAGGAGCCCATGTAAATTTATATTGCCAGGGATTCGTATTCGATTCGGGGGCAATTAAAGCACCTGTATAGGAGCGAATTGCTTGGACTTTTCCACCAATATGGCGAACTTCGCCTAGCATTTGCATGACACTCATGTGATCAATGCCAGGGTCTAAACCCATCTCGCCCATGAAAAGCAGTCCCTTGCTTCTAAAATCGGTATCCATCGCTTTGTCTTTCGCAGAAATATAAGAAGGCGTAACGATATGCCTGCCATGTTTAACACAGGCTTCTGCTACGAGGTAGTGCAATTTGGCGGGTAAAACGGAAGCAACAACATCTACTTGAGCAACAAGTTGGTCGGTCAAGTCGGCATCCATGACATTATAATAAATAGCTTTGCCGCGTGGATGTCCACCAACTTTTTGAGCAGCTAAATCCTTGTCTAAATCACCTACAATGATCTCCCAATCAAAGGTTTGGGAATGTTCTAATAAGTAGCGAATTAGGTCAGTGGCTGATTTACCAGCTCCGAGTATTAGTATTTTTTTCATAATGGTTGACTTTGCTAATATTGCATACAAAAATGATGCAGTAAAATTACAATAATTGTATGACGTGTAATATGCAATGTGCGATGAAATTTTCAAGTAAATGTTAAATGGACGTTGCTTGCTAACTTCTTTTTGAGGAGAAACTGCATGAGGGATAGTAGTGGTAGCTTGGCGAAATAGGTGCTTTGTGAAGCAATGACTAGCGGGGCTGACAGCGGAAGACACCGCTAGGATTATGCTGAACAAGCAGCTATGAGGCAACTACAAACGAATAGCCCGACCCCATTATGTATATATTGCCACCATTGTTGATGCGTAGAGGTATAAATGGACGGCAATATATACATAATGGGGGCATGCCCAGCATATTATTAATGATTGGATGGATGATGGGGAAGAGGGGATTGTATTTCGTTTGTAAAACTTTGAAAATGATGCTTATTACTTTTGATAAGATAGTTGGTGAAGGGTGTGTGATTCCTTTCTAAACTGTAAATTTTTACGTAATTTTCGTTTCTTATGAATAAACTCCAACAACTCCAACAATTTAAGAAATTGGGCATACCAGTTCCTCTTTTTCGCGAGGTGCAATGGGCAGAAGATTTGAAAGCGACAGATATTTCTTGGGAATTGCAATTTGAGTTTCCTGTGGCTGTGTTATCGAGTTTTAGTACACGTGATTTGAAGGAAAAGCAGGCATTGCAAAACTTTTTTAATGTGGAGCAGAAGCAATTGACCGAAAAGGTGGCGGAGGTGTTTGATAGTTATCCGGTGGTGAAAGAGGAACGGGTGGTGGTGATGGAGATGGTACATCCTGAATTGGCGGGAACGGTGCAAACACGACCCGGAAAAGCCAGTGTTTTGGAATATGTGGGTGCGAATGAGACAGGTAAAAATTGGGTCTTATTGCCTGCCTTTCAAAAGGGAGATACGTGGAAATATATGATCCGAAAGTTTTGGAAGCCTTTTTCAAAGCAACATGATCATTATAAATATACCAAAGATTTTATTCAACTTTCTAGCTATATTCAGCATTTTTTAAAGGCGCATCCCGATTTTGCGCAAGTGCCTTGTCACTTTTCTTTTTCGTTGGAGCGTGGAAAAATTTATTTATTAGAAGTCGAAAAAGTACTGCCTGATACTAGTCCTATTCGTTCTCCTATTGGTAAAATGCCTGTTCGGTTGTTGGGTGAAGGAGCTATGTATCAGTCGAAGTGGCAAGCTAGTTATGAGGCTGATTTAGTTGACAAGGTGAACGAGGAGTTAACAAAATGGAGTCCTACTCCTTTATTGACTTATGACAAAGGACATGCTTCTCTTGATTTGGAAGGAGTACAATTGTTGAAGCAAAATTGGGGATTATCGACCAGTTTAACAGCGATATATCCTACTGAAAAAGATCAGTTACGGCTTGCTTATCGTCCTTTTCGGGTGCTTCGAAATGTAGGGAAATGGATGCGCTTAACGTGGCATTTGTCGCGTTTGAAACGTCGTTTGAAACGTTGGCTTTTTGTGGTGAGTCGGCAGTCAGAATATAAGTATAAAGAACGCAAGCCTTTATGGGTGAGTAAGCCAGGAGTTGCTTGGGAAGATTATAAAGCTGATTTGCTTGATTTTCATACAAACTATGTGGTGTTAAAAATAATGTTGCTGGTAAAATCTTATTTGTGGAGTCGGTTTTGGGAAAATCGAGGACTTTGGAAGCCGAGCCAAGCCATTGCTTTATCTGCTCATAATGATTTGGCTGGTTTTTATGATTTGTGGCAAGGTAAGCTTGATCAGGAGGCTTTTTTGGATAAATGGGGGCATCGAAGTTTGGAAGAGGAAGATATTGCATTTGAGCGATTTGAAGAGTATGAAGCTGATGCATGGATGCGTTTGTTATTTCATAAAAACCCTCAAGTAAGCGTACAGTTTAAACAACAAGTACATGGGCGATTTTCGCTTAAAAAAGTTTTATTAAGATCGTTGCATCGACAATTGGAGCTAGTGCAGTGGTTTCGAGATAAATCTATTTGGCAGTTGTGGCGATACCGTTATGAATTGAAGGAAATCGAGGAAACATGGGGGTTTCCTGCGATGCCTTATCATCCTTTATTGCCTTTTCAAGGAAAAAAAACACCGCTTGTTAATGCGTATCAATTAGAGGCTCCATTGGTCAGAAAGGTCAATAAAAAGGTAGGTGTTTTTAAGGGGATGGGGGTGTTGGAAGGGCGTGTGAAGGGACGGATATGGCGACTGGATGCCTTGCCACCTAAACCGATTCCGCGTCCTGATTTTGAGCGTGTTATTTTGTGGGTGCCTAGTTTAGACAAGCGATTCTTACCTTATTGGTTACAAGCGAATGCTGTTTTAGTGGCTGGAGGAAGTGCGTGGCAGGTGGAGGCGATTCAATTAAAGCAAACGGGCTTGCCATTGGTTGTACAATTAGGAGATTTGGAGATGCAGACGGGTGATTGGGTGGAGTTGGATGGGGAACGTGGGGAAGTACGGATTTTGGAA
>JAHDCM010000195.1:2543-7251 GCA_020629895.1 Bacteroidota bacterium | reverse complement strand
AACTAACTGGGTATCATAAGGGATTAATACACCTTATTTCATTCTAAATCATTTAACCATTAACTTCTGATTAAATTGTATCTTCTCTCCATCTAAAGAGATAAGGTAAACTCCCGAAGTAAACCCTGTTAAGTCAAGTTCTACTTTATACATACCACGATCCATCTTTTCCTTATAAACTTGCTTTCCAACAGTATCATAAACAGTCACCCAATATTCGCCATCATCTTCTCCAGGACGCTCAATAGTAAAGCTTCCACTTGTTGGATTTGGATACACCAATAAATTTTGCTTTTCTAATGGGTACATACTAGTAATCACATTATCAGTTTTTGACATAGTCATCTCCTTATTATACTCATTAATCTTTAAAAAGATCAAATTATATGCTTGGGGATGAAATCTTGTTTTAATATTAACAAATGCCAACTCTCCCAATGTCGCATTCCCTTCTAGTAATAGGTGTTTAGTAAATGGTATTAATGCTTGTATAAAAGAAATAACATCCTGATTCGCAGCTAATAAATTATTCACACTAATTAATGCCTCTCCATCCAACAAAATTTGTTGTAATACTTCCATAGGATTCACCATATCTCCCATACTAGTCATTAGTTCTATAATTGCATCTTCCTTTACCAACTCAAAAAACGCGCGTAGTAAATTATCTTGTTGTACCAACTCAAAAAACGCACGAAGTAGATTATCTTGCTGTACTAATTCAGAAAAGGCACGAAGCAGATTATCTTGTTGTACCAACTCAAAAAAGGCGCGTAGCAAATTATCTTGCTGTACTAACTCAAAGAAAGCACGAAGTAAATTATCTTGCTGTACCAACTCGAAGAACCCACGAAGTAGATTATCTTGCTGTACTAACTCAAAAAAAGCACGCAGCAAATTATCTTGCTGTACCAATTCAAAATATGCCTCAAGAAGTATGTCTTGTTGTACAACTTCACAAAAAACATATTTTGCTCGTTCATCTTTTAACAATTCACTCCAAGCAGCCTTATCACCTACATAAATACTTTCATATACCAGATGACTTAGCTTTTCATCTTCAAGCACCTCAGCTATGACACGCAGTAAATTATCTTGCTGTACTAACTCAAAAAAAGCACGAAGTAAATTATCTTGCTGTACTAACTCAAAAAAAGCACGAAGTAGATTATCTTGTTGTACCAACTCAAAAAAAGCTTGCTTCAATGCTTCATTATCCAATACCTCAAATAACAAAACTTGTAAACTTTCATTCTGAGCAAGTTTCCGAACAGCATCTTTCACTTCTTCCTCTTCAACGATCTCCTGAATAGCCAATCGAACAGACTCACTTTTCATCAGCGCATAAGTAGTAGTCAGTGATTCGGCTTCAATATCAAGCCCATAAATTTCGTATCCAAAAGTTACATTATCATCAACTAAATTTGTAACTTTATACTTTACTCGATTAGGCTTCATTGTTGCATCAATGGCTAGGTTCTCAACCTGTGCAAAACCACTCATACAAACAGTAACTGTAATTGCGATACATAATATCGCTTTTAAAAAGAACTTTAATGTTCCCATAACAAATAAAATTTAAGTGTTATGAGAGGCCTCTCAAAAAAGGCTACGTAACCATATTATCTTTGCATGCACTTGCAAAGAAACACGATGTCTACTGAAAAAGGGATGCAAAACTGTTGCGCAAAGGTTTTGCAAATAATTTGCAAATGAGTTTACTAAGAAAATATTGGGATAGTATAGCTTCAGACATAGAAAGAAGCTATAAACAAGGACATCCATCAAACTGGAAAAAACGGCAAATTAACTTATTCTTAGATCAATATCTCAAGAAGAAGGTGGTGAGGTTATGTAAAGCGGATATGAAGAAAAGCCAAAAATGTAATGTTCTTTTTTTACAAGGTCGTTATGATTATGCAAACTGGGAACCACTTAGTTATGACACCTTTCGAAGAATTTTTGTTACGAAGAAAAGTAATGGAAAAAATGCCACCCAACATATCTTTGCCATCTACTTTGATTATGACTCTTACGAAAATTATGTCCACGCCAATCAACTAGAAGAAGAAAGACCATTGCTAACACCAAGCCTTCAGATTGATTCTATTGATACTGTCAAAACCAAACTCCAACAAGTTTACCTAAAAAATCCTCTCTTCACGCAAATACCTTTACTAGGAAATAGCTACGATTCGCTACCACAATTATCAATGGAAGATTATTTTGTAGAGGTGTCTTATCTTTCAATCACTAGCTTACAAAATAAAGAAACATTACTATTAAAGGAAAAAGAAAATTATGAACGCAAGGAGAGTATTAGACGAAGTTTTGCAAATGAAGCTTACCTAAACGAATCGCTAATTAATGATCATGAAAAAATACTAATTCTAGGTAATCCAGGAATTGGTAAGACCATTTATGCAAGGTGGCTTTGTTATAGTTGGGCAAATAATACGTTATCTAGTAATCGCATCCCCATTTATTTTCAATTAAGAGAAATAAATTTTGAAAACAGTGACAAGCATATCTCTTTTCTCGATACTTTAAATACTTTTTATCAACTTAATTTTACTAGTCAAACCTTTAAAAACTTTGTTCAGGATAAAAATGGACATGTCCTCTTTATTTTAGATGGCTTTGATGAACTAAGTCATAACAAACAAATCCAATTATTAAATACGCTTAAACAAACAGCAATTGGAGATAACTTTATGTTACTAAGTCGTCCCTATGCCATCTTAAATCACCAAATACATATATCAACAGTAATAGAAATAATCGGATTTGGAAAGCTTGGTAAAAATCAATACCTATACAAAATATTCAATCAGGATAAGAAGCGTTCTTCCATGCAAAAAAACGCAGAAGAACTATTAGACATCATACACGCAAGTCCTTTGTTAAAAGAATTATCTAGTACTCCCCTATTCCTCTCTTACATTACCCTCATTTATCTTTTATCTGAACAAAGAACCCTTAATACAACCAAAAATATCAGCTCAATATTTCAACTGCAAGATTTAGTGCTTGAGTGCATCGCTAATCGCTTCGTACAAAAAGCAAAAAATGAATACGAAAACCCTATAGACGTATTTCATCAAATTACCTTAAAAGCAGAACAATTAGCTGCTCAAATGGAAACCCAACAAGTATTTGTAATTGCTGCTAACAATAAAGATATTCACAAAATAGGCGGTTTAAAGTTATTAAATAAGATCAATCATATTGGACTTGGTAGACTCGACAACTACCACCCCTTAAATCCTAGTTTTCAATTCCTAACAGTACCTCTACAAGAATATTTAGCTGCTTGTCATATAGGAGATACACTTTCCCCTCAAAAGTTTTTAAAGTATCTAAGTAATCGCTTTAGTTGGAATTTTTGTCGAATGATAGTTGGACGTGCAGTTCAAAAGAACCTCTCTACATTTATCTCTCAAGTATGGATTCAACTAGATTGGTCTAATAAGAATCTAGCCCCCAATGTTTATTATATCTACTACCAATTATTGTTCTTATCAGAATTAAACAAAAACTATATTCATCAATATATTACCATTGACATCCTAGATACCTTTTTAAATCAATATACCCTTCTCGCTGCCAAAAGCCCTGCTTGGCGTAATATTCTCCTAGACCCATTAAGTAAACTAGTCAATAAACTAAACCCTCCTATTTATAATCATTTTTTACAAAAATTTATAGAGAAAGTGACTACTGTCATCCAATCTATAAAACCAGGAACAATATACGAAGAAACAGGATTTGTTATCACCAATTGGGCTATTTTCGCAAACAGACTCCAATTTTGCAATGAACCTACTTTACTAAACAGGGCCATCGAATGGCTAGTACATATCAACAATACACAAGAACAAATTTATCAACACTTATCCCAACAAGAAGATAGTACACCAGAATTACATGGATACTATACAGAATCATTAATCAATATAGCACTAGATATCTCATCTATTTTTGAAGAAACAGATCCGAGCATTATTAAATATGTTGAAAACAAAATCACTACACTCATTGATGATGTCAATCTGCGATTTGAAATCCAAGAACCATTTATCCCTATTTTACTCAAGTTTGAAACTTGGGAATATATTTATCAACAATTAGGTATCTTTTATAATCGACTTGAAAATGCAGAAGAATTAGACAGTTTTGATAACATTACTTTTTTATTAGAAAGAGCAGGCAATGTCATCAAAACAACCCAAGATGAACTAGCTAAACAAGAACTTGTTTATTTCTTAAAAAAACTCTACTTACGTTTTTTAGAGATAATAGATGAAGAGGAAGAACTTGAAGAATGGTTTGCAATAGTTGTTGCTGACAGTTACAAATATGCACTTGCTTGTACAGAACATCAAGACGCTTACGAATTACTATTTCAAATAACCACTTTCTTCCCTTCCATAGCTACCCATGTAATACCTAATACACCTTTATTAAATAACATATTAACACAACAACTCGCAGCTATTAAAATACAATCTAATCGTAAAATCACATTAGATGACATCTACAACTTTACACAACTACTAATATTTATTCAATCGTTTGATAAATGTTTTTTCTTTTTTTCTAAAAATAGAGATGATATATTCAATTATATAGAACTAATCTTTCAACAGTATGGGGATTATATCCATAATGCTTATAGATTAAATGATAAAGAGGAAGAAATTATCGA
>JAHDCM010000195.1:0-2443 GCA_020629895.1 Bacteroidota bacterium | reverse complement strand
AAGAAGAAACCTACGAGGAAGAAATTATCGAAGAAGAAACCTATGAGGAAGAAATGACCAATAAAGGAACAGAAACCATAGACGAAATCGACTATTACCTAAATATTCTAACAAGAGTACTGGCCAATGAGTACTTTATAGACAAACGTTTTTTACTAAACAAAATATTTAGTAATCAAAAAATCTATCATAATAATTTTATTCGCTATGCTCTTTTATTCGAACTATTACACAACGATATTGGCTTATATAAAAAAGAATATTGGGATTACTTCTATCACCTAATCGAAGTAGAATACGATCCTTTTCATATTATTCGATTAATTTCCAATATTGAAATTTACTACTTCCCTTCCAATATAAAAAACTTACTACCTATATGGGAATATCTTAGCCATATTATGAGTGAGGAAAAAATGGATAAAATTCCGCTCAATTTTTTCCCTATTTTCTCATGTATATCCAATCTACTTAGACTATTAATTCTCGAAACTGAATCTATTGATCGTCTCACACAACAAAAAAGCCTCTATGCCATTAGCTCTTTAATGAATCAAGAACGATTTAAACATTACCTCATTGATTTTGATAACAACAAAATAGACACCGTCTCAATAGGAATCATAGCCTATCTATTAATATATTACTTTGACCCTTCCGTAAAAAACAATCATATACAATCAATTTGGCAACAACAAGATATCGACTTAGAAACCATCAACGCCTTCATGACCTACGTTTTCACCGAAAACCAAATCACCTACCTAAAAGGCTACATCCCTGATGAAATGTACCAACAAATACAATTTTATTACACCTATTTTGGAGAACCGAAACAGTTCACAAATCCAGACAGCCTCTAAGAGGCTATCTGGGTTTTAGAATTGGAGCTGAAAAAGCTAGATTTTTTGATTTAATGAAGGCTTTTTTGAGATACATAGCAGAGCTACGTGCCGAAAAAAAGGCATAATTAGGTCGAAAAAGATGTTTTTTCTAAGCCTGATTCTAAAATCCAGATAGCCTCTAAAACTTCGCCGCCAACAACAACTCCAAATTCGTAAACTTCAACTTAAACCGCTTACTCAAATGCCGATTCGTCAAACGCCCCTGATAAATATAAACCCCATGACGAATCCCCTCATGACTAGCAATCGACCGCTCCAAACCACCATCCTGCTGCGCATTCAATAAAATAGGAGTTACTACATGACTCAATGCAGCCGAAGAAGTACGCGCCACACGAGAAGCAATATTAGGCACACAATAATGAATCACATCGTATTCGACAAAAGTAGGCTTACTATGACTCGTTACACGAGAAGTCTCAAAACAACCACCCTGATCAATACTCACATCCACAATCACCGATCCCGGCTTCATCTGCCGCACCATATCCTCCGAAACAATACAAGGACTCTCTCCCGACTCCGAATGAATCCCCCCCACCGCAACATCCGCCTTCGAAAGCTCCTCCATCAACAAATCAGGATGAATAATAGACGTAAACACACGCGAATTGACATTATTTTGCAAACGCATCAACTTATAAATATTATTATCAAACACACGCACCTCAGCACCCAAACCCAACGCCGTCCGAGTCGCAAACTCCCCCACTACACCCGCACCCAAAATAACAACCCGTGCAGGCGGCACCCCCGAAATACCTCCCAACAAAATCCCCGACCCATCACGCGTATTACTCAAATACTCCGAAGCAATCAAAATAGACGCACTCCCCGCAATTTCACTCAACGTCCGAACAACTGGAAAATTCCCCGCATCATCCTTAATATACTCATACGCAAAAGCCGTTACCTTCTTATTCATCAAAGCGCGCACATACTCCGGCTCCATCGTTGGCAAGTGAAGCGGCGAAAATACAATCTGATTCATTTTCATCAACTGAATCTCCTCAGCAGTAGGAGGTGCCGCCTTCAAAATAATATGCGCCTCAAATACACGCTCCAAATCAAACGCAATCTCCGCACCCGCCTCCGAATAATCATGATCCGAAAAAGAAGACTTTTCACCCGCACCCGCCTCAATCACCACCCGATGCCCCCGATTCACCAACAACGCCACCGATTTCGGATTCAACGCCACCCGCTTCTCCTGAAACGACAACTCCTTCGGTACACCAATAAACAACTTCCCCTGCCGCTCCTTCACAGGCAACAACATTTCCTGCGGCTGCAATGCCGCCTTCGCTAATTCACTCATTGTAGATGTCTTTTTATCCATAGTTTTTCATTTTTATATCTTTGGGCATGCCCCCATTTTATGGAAAAAAATGCCCCTAGTGTCTCACTAGTAGCATCTTTTTCCATAAAATGGGGTCGGGCTATCCGTTTGTAGTTGGCTCACACAAGCCTATTCAGCTATACGCCTAGCAGTGTCTTCCTCCGTCAGCCCTGCTAGTCCTAGCTTCATCAGGCTTCCG
>JAHDCM010000194.1 GCA_020629895.1 Bacteroidota bacterium | reverse complement strand
TACCGCGTGAGGGATAGTAGCGGTAGCTTGGCGAAATAGATGCCTTGTGAAGCTACGCCTAGCAGGGCTGACGAAGGAAGACACTGCTAGGCATAAGCTGAACAGGCATTCTATGAGCCAACTACAAGCGAATAGCCCGACCTTTTTTTCACCTCGTGCCTGTTGATGTGTTCAGGCATCAACAGGCAAGGTGAAAAAAGGACACGCCCAAATATACAAAATAATGACGTTATTTTGACAAAAAAAGCTTTAGAAGGTATGGGTACACAAAGCGTTCCAAATTTAATAGGGGAAAGTTGTTGGAATTTGTGTATGTGTTAGTTATTGATTATTAGTTGTTTCTTCCAAATACGTTTGCCGTCATTCAGTTTTAGAATATAGATACCTGTTGGGTATTGGCTTAGGTTGATGTTTTCTTGATGACTAAGTTGTGGCGTTAGCGACTTTTGATAGATTTGTTTACCGAGTAGGTCGTAAACTTCGAGGCTTAGTTGCTTGGTGGTGAATCCTTGTAATTCGACTTGGAAAATGCCATCACTTGGATTGGGATAAGTAGAGAAAATGCGATAGCCTAAGTCATCTTCAAGGGCGGTACCTACGGAATCAGGATAGACAGCAAAGTCATAGCTGATACTGCTTCCAAAATCAGGATTAAATTGTTTGATAGGGGAGCCGTTTTCTCGGCGGAGTTCAAAATTTCCAGTGCCTACATTGATACCAATTTGCCCCCAATACCAGAAGTCTAGTCCGTCTTCGCCTGTATCTTGTAGGTAGATGGAGTAGCAGCCTTGTGTAATTTCTATTTCATCGTTATAGCGAGTGGCTGCATCCATATTTTTACGTTCAAAAATAACATTCCCAGAGTGGTTGCGCAATTGGTAGCTGTTTTCTTCGGGGCGGTTATTGGTGCGTAGGTTGATATATACGTTTTCGTTATATTGGTCGGCAAGGGTGAAAGGTGATTCGTATCGGTCATTTTGTGGATTTTGATCTTTAGGGTCAATCACTTGCACCCAAAATACAGGATTTTCAATGTCGGTATTCCAGAATTGGTAGTCGCTTGTAGGGAGTTCAATTTCGGCAGTTTCGAGGAATTTTAGATCGCCTGCCCAGAAATCGAATCCTTCCGTATCGCCCTTAATACCATAACGAATTTCCAAGAATTTTACTTCTTCTGTACCATTATTGCGGACGGTAATAATGGGATTATTACAGGCGGGATTGATACGAGCATATTCTACTCGATTGGAAGGACGTTTTACCTCTACGATTTCAATATCGTTGGTGAAATTGGGCGGCCCGTAGGTGACTAATTGTACAGAGGTACGGAAATCGGCAGCGTCCATATAGGCGGGGTCTTCGTAGATGCCATAGTCGAGGGTAATGGTTTCACCTGCTTGTACATGGGGACTGAGTTCAAATTCTTGTACATCGGTCGGATCACCAGGACACCAACCTGCACGATCAAAAAGCCAGGTTCCTCCTTGTGGATAAACGGGTATATTACCACATTTTTTGAGTCCGAGCCATTCAAATCGTTGTGTGTTGTTGTTGAGATCAATATAATGTGTTTGTGGTACAAATTCGCCATTTTGTCCGTGTCCTGTCATAGCGACTCGTACTTTATACATACTTCCTTCGTCTGCTAAAAGAGGTACTTCTCTTGGTTCGAAAGTACGATCATCGACAATTCCTTGAAAACTACGTCCTGACCAGATTTGGCTGGCGGGGGTGATGGGCCATACTTGTTGAATATCTATGACCTCACGGGTTGGCGTTCCTTTTATAAATAGAAAACGCAAATCCATTTCTTCTTGGTAGTTCCCACGTCCTTCGATAGATAATTTTTTCTCACCATTTAAAATGGGCAAAAAGTCGGTGACTTCAAAAGTCCACATTTTCCCATTCGGGCCTAGATCGAGACCGTTTCCGTAGGGAGTAATGAAAGAGAGTAATTCGAAGCGCATGGCATCATCTTCGATATAGTAGGTCAGATTGGTAGGAGTAATGGCGTTTTCGGGGGCATGATAAGTGGAATCAATGATATTTCCATCGGCTACATGAATGAGGTAGGTATGGCCTGCCTGCCAAGTTAGGATGGTATCTACTCCTATGATGTCGTTGGCGGGCGTTACAGCATAAGAAATGACTTGATGAGAAGGGTTTTGTACTTCCTCTACCACAGAAATATCTGCTGATTCTAAACTTACCAAGCCTGTTTCAAATGCGATATTGGGACGTTGTAGAATCGCTTTGAAGTTGGTGAATAATTCTTCTCCTTTAAACCGATGACGTAATACAGGGCCTTGCATGGTAGCTTGCGCTCGATTGCTGGATGCATCTTGCATGGTGTTTCCTTCGGTTTCATTGAATTGATAATAGGAAACGAGGTGGTCATAAGCGGGGTGTGAACTATCTAATTGTTGGTGCATCCAATTGCGGATGGTTTCGCCATCTAGTTCTTTGCTCCAAACTTGGAATTCATCGACCATGCCATGATAAATACTCCCACCAGTGAGCGAGCCTCCTAAGTCAAGGGCTTGTAAATCTATTTTGCGGAATTTATCGCTTCCTTCATGCCACAATTCTCCATTAAGATAAATTTTCATGCTGCCTTTGGTGGCATTTTTGGTAAAAGCCCAGTGGTTCCATTGTCCCGCATAATCAGCAAGATTAGCGGCTTTTTCGATGCGGTCATATCCACTACCATCATTTCCACAATCCCAATAAATGCGCTCATTACCCCAGGGAAGGTGTACATTTACTTGCCGACGATTACTCGCATCGGTACCTTCAAAAACGGTGCTATTGGAAGGTAAACCTGTCGTAGAGCCATTTGACCAAAAAGAGATGCTTATCTCGTCAACAACCTGTGAAAAACCTGTATTGCCAAGCGATAGTTGTTGTGCGCCATTAAATGTGAGTGCATAGTCGGTATGTTGGCTTTGAATACCAGCAATGAACAGTGTTTGTTCGCTTTCTAGTAAATTGTCGGCACTTGTTTGGAGATTGCTGAAGTCGAATTCAAGCAGTAAATTATCAGTGCCATTATAAGTAAAAGGAGCATAGAAGTTGAGTTGCTGTTCTCCTATATCTTGTAATTGTACATCTCTAAAATATACTTCTTGAAAACCGTCTAAAATAGGTTCATTAGGATTTAGCTGTGTAAGCGAAGTATGTTGCATTTTGACTTTTAAGAAACGCACTTCACTTCCCATTGCTTGTGTCCATAATTTGATTCCTGATATACTTCCTTGTTCGATACCTGCTGCGGCAAGTTCATCGGCACGCCAAATGAATTGTGTTTTTCCTGATAAAGCGGTGGTGCCAAATGGTGCGCTTAGTGGAGCATTCCCCATCCCCATTTGCTTAAAGTTGGAATTACTATTATCACTAACTGTTACCTCTTTTTGTGTGTATTGATAACTTGTGTAGGTGGGGCTACTTACATATTCAAATTCGTCGCCACTAAAATTGGAAATAGTATGCGAGGGATGAGTAGCACGCGTTGAGTCAGTACGACTAGGGTCGGTAATGACTGTATTACAAGTATAGTCCCATTCATAACAACCAACATTGCCCGAACCTCCAGCGATGGCATCATGACAACGCATACTATACTCTAGTAGGACTTTTGAGTAGCTGGTGCCATCTAGTTCTGGAAATGCAAAAGTGGCACTTCGACTAGTGGAGTCGTAGGTGAACGTTTGTACGACAATGGTATCTTGAGCAAGACTAAGCTGAAGGTTGTAAGCAAGAAAAAAACTCAGAAGGGAAATAAAGGGTAATTGCTTTTGCATGGTAAAAGGTTGAAGACGGATGATAGAAAAAGAAGAAGGCTTATTTTTTTATTTTACTGTAAATGACACCACCAAATAAGACCGCAATCATCGCATAGATGTATAAGTTGATAAGGGTTGCTAAGGTGGCCATTGCATTGCTTTTGATGAAGAGAAAGCCAGGGAGTAAGACCATCATCCAGTCGGCTTGGTTGCGGGTGTAAATAGCGGTGATAAACATGCATAATACCATGCCTATTAAGGCAAACATGCTAAGGGTAATGATGCCCTTTATTCTATCGCTGATTTCCATAGTGTTAATATTTGTTGAAAACGATTATTTTTTAAAAGCCTAAAGATAAGGATTTGCCTAAAGTTTTCATATTGCAGGAAACAGGAATCCAGCATACATTTAATTAAGCTGATTACTATGTGTATAAAAAGCAAATCCCCCAATGTAGTGTACATTGAGGGATTTTAGGAGAACAGTAGTTTACTCTTTTAGATATTGACGGTTAGTTTTTGGTTGATATCGAGTTTATTGCTAGTAAGTTGATTATTGGCTTTCAATTGTTTGACTGTCATTCCATATTTACGTGCAATACGGTATAAGTTTTCGCCCGCCTTTACGGTATGAATTTTAGTTTTCGCTTTAAATTGAACACGGGTTAGTTTTGTAGCAACCTTTTTTTCTTTTTTACCTTTAGCTTCTTCTTTCTTAGCCGTTTTAGGCTCCTCTTTAGTATTGGTTTTAGGTTTGCTGCTTGTTGTTTTTTCCGTTTCTTTTTTAGCTGTTTGGGGTTGTTGGTCAGTCGTAGTACTTTTACTAGTACTATTTTTCGTTGTTTTGGTTTTTACAACCTCTTTCTTTTTTTCCTTCTGAACAGTCTTTTGAGTAGCTGCTTTTTTACTAGGCTTGGGTGGTGTTGCCGCTTTAGGAACTGTTTTTTCAGTTACTTTCTTCTCTCCTTTATCAGAAGTCTTTTTCTCTTTCTTTTTAGACGAATTACCTGTTTTGGTAGCCGTATCTTCTGTGAGAGAAACCTCAAAAACAATGGGTTCTTTTTGTGATTCTTTCTTACCCAAAAGCTTATCCTTAATCCCATAAAGATTGGCCCAAGCACCGATATCACTCAACTGTTTCCAAAAAGGAAGTTTTTCTTTTGGGTGTTGTAGTTTAACAGTGGTTCCCGCCTGCACAATGTCGGATGTTTTCCAGCTATTAAAAGTAGCAATCTCTTTGTCTGTCAATTTGAAGACTGCCGCCACTTGTTTCAAGCTGACATCTTTATCAAATTTACAGGTTTTAGTGCCATTCTTTACTTCTACGGATACTTTGGTGATGATTGCCTTTTTGGGTGCAGGTGTTTTAGGCTTGCTAGTAGTTGTCTTTTTAGAAGGAGGAGGTGTCTTTGTTTTAGTACTTGATGTTTTGTTAGAGGAACTGGCAACTTTAGGCTTTGAAACCTTGTTTTTTTTCAACCATTCATCATACTTAGCAAGATCATATCGTTTAATTACAGCGATAAGACTTTTGGCATATTTTTTATCAGTAGCGTATCCTGCTTTTCTTAACCCTTCAGCCCAAAATTTATAATTACTGTTTTTGGCTTTAAATAAGAAGTTATAACGACTATTTCGCACAAGAAAGTTGGTATGATCTTTAAACGATTCTTTAGCACTACCATAATGCCTGAAACAGTCATCTTTTCGGTCATCTTTGGCATATACTCGTTTACCTTTCCAGCTACTATGACACTTAATGCCAAAGTGATTGTTTGCTTTTCGGGTTAAATAACTTCCTCCACTACTTGATTCGAGGATACCTTGAGCTAGTGTAATACTGGCAGGAATACCAGAGCGTTTCATTTCAGAGACAGCAACTTGATGGTATTTGTTGATATAGTTTTTTACACTATTGTTTTTTTTGGCAGAAGTTAGGCCTATCACTATCCCAACAAGGCATAGTAAACCACCTAACCAATTCAATTTCAACATAGTTTATATGGTTAGTTAACAGTTAATTTTTGATGTGAAATAGGCATGCAAAATTATCCCTCTAGTTTGAAGAATTACTGAAAGTGAGCAAAAAACGAAATGTAATATGCAACTAGTAAACTTAAACTAAGAAGACTGATGATAAGTTGTAATAACTTGATTATCAGCGTGAATGTGTACAATAAAAAAGGGTAAACTAAGCAGTAAAGAAATAGTACATAAGGATTGGATGGATCGCTTTATTATGAAATAAGATAACTAGTAATGGTTTTTTTATCAATAAATTAGAAAGGGTTAAATCCTTATATAAACGTTATGTTTTACACTTATTATTGTATAACATGCTTGTTTTGAGACGCAAATTTATAACTCTTTTGATATTATACCAAATTAAACATTAACCAGATGATAAATAACAATGTGTATAATATTAGGCTTCTGCTGTAACCCTTATTTTATAAGGCTTTCAGCGAAGTAAAAAAAAGTAGAAAAATATTTTTTTTTCATTTTTACAACCAATATTCCTTGTTTTTTGTATAAAAGTGTAACCATTTTTAAGTTTAGGCCACTAGCTATTACACCACTTATTTTTTTCATCGCACCTTTTTGGGGAATGATGTAAAGTTATTGAATCTTCATTCCTTTACTTATAAGTTACCTTTATTGGTTGTCTAATTCAACACTTATACCGCATGAAAAATAACACTTCTCAGTCACTAGTTGATGCTTTTCTCCAAGGAGATAAAAAAGCCTTTAATCAATTGGTGAAATTACACCAAGAATACTGTTTATACAAGGCTCAAAAAATAGTGCGAGACCCTGAACTAGCAAAAGACTTGGTGCAAGAATCCTTTATACAAGCATATAAGCATATAACTTCATTACGCAATCGCTCCAATTTCAAATCGTGGATGGGAGGCATTGTACGTAATGTTTGTCATAATTTTATACGCCGCAACAAAAATAAAACGACCCCTTTAGAAGGGCATTTGGAAGATAGAGCAATAGAGGAATGTGAATATACGCCTGCTGAACATGAACGATTTCAACATCAAATTAATAAAGCTATTGATAATTTACCACTACATCAAAAGCAAATTATTCAAGATTTTTACTATCAAAATCTTAGTGTTCGCGAAATTGCCAAACTGCGCGATTTAACAGAAAGTAATGTGAAAATAAAATTATACAGAGCCAGAAAACGATTGCGAGACTTAATGGGAGGAAATGCTTATGCTTATGCTCGCAATATCAATTTAGCATTTACTTATGATCCCAATTACTTAATTAAACTTGTAAAACGATCCGCTTGTTATGGAAAGGTGGAAGCGGTCATGATATAATACCAATAAAAATGAAATTACCAATTAACAGTATATTAGAAAAGTTTGCAGATGCTCAACAAATGAGCCAGCACTTTCTTGAAAATCGCCAAATTTTTTTGTGGGGATACATCAATGATAATAATGCACGTAGAGTA
>JAHDCM010000193.1:5828-7261 GCA_020629895.1 Bacteroidota bacterium | reverse complement strand
TAGTCGATACAAATATGCGGGGAATTTTTGTATTATTTTTTGAACAGCCTACCTGTCAGGTTTCCTGTAAATGCCCTGCTTATCGAAGAACCAAAGGCTTTAAACCTGACAAGTTTCGATTGGCAAAAATGGGGACACGCCCAAAAAAACCTACATCTCCTCTCGATCACCATGCGCATGCGGCTCTGAAATGACTAAAAACTCCAAATCCTCATTCGTTTCATTTTTGATTTGATGAACCATTTTGGGCGGAATATGAATCCCTTCGCCTGCTTCGACAATCACTTGTTTATCAGCTAATAAAAAAGTGGCTTCTCCTGATAAGATAAAAAAGAATTGCTGTGCTTGGGGATGACGATGTTTCACCTCTGCGGTACTTGGTGGCATCACCTCTTGAATGACGCTCAAACTGGGTGTATGTACCAAATGCCAGCCTTTACAAATAGCTCCCCACGTATAAGCAGGCGTATTTTGCTTACTCTTTTTCATGGTTCAAAAATTCGATATTTCGTTTTAATCCAGTGTATTTGGTGCGTTTAACAGCCGATTTTCTAAAGATTTCGTTGAATACCTCTTTGGTTAGTTCTTGCCATTCTTGCCGATTCATTTGTAGTAAATCGGGATGCGGCTCAAACAGCGGTTCTTGATGCTTTTGGGCGAAGCGGTTCCAGGGACATACCTCTTGGCAAATATCACAACCAAACATCCAATTATCGAATTTACCCGTCATTTCGGGGGGCAAATCCTCTTTGAGTTCGATGGTAAAATAACTGATACATTTACTCCCATCTACCACCTTATCTGCGACAATTGCCTCAGTAGGGCAAGCATCTATACAACGCGTACAGCGTCCACAATAATCTTTGATCGGGCCATCTGGCTCTAATTCTAAATCGCTAATGAGTTCTGCTAAGAAAACAAAGGAACCCACTGATCGGTTGATTAACAAGGAATGTTTTCCAATCCAACCTATGCCGCTTTTGGCTGCCCAAGCGCGTTCCATTACAGGTGCCGAATCGACAAATACGCGTCCTTGAATGTCTCCTATTTCTGCTTGCAAAATTCGTACTAGTTCTCGTAATTTGTCTTTAATGATCCAGTGATAATCTTTCCCATACGCATAGGTCGAAATCTTAGGGGCATTGGGGTCTGTTTGCTTTTGAGGATGGTGGTAATTGTATAATAAACTCACTACCGATTTGGCTCCTGCTACCAATTTGCGTGGGTCAAGTCGCTTGTCAAAATGGTTTTCCATATAGCCCATCTTCCCGTGATAAGCTCGTTTTAACCACTCGTCTAAATGCGCGGCTTCTTCTTCCAAAAAATCAGCTTTGGAAATCCCCACGTACTGGAAGCCTAGTTGATAGGCTGTTTGTTTGAGGAAGTTGGTATGACGTATAATAGACATAATTTGTGCGATGTGCGATGTGCGA
>JAHDCM010000193.1:0-5728 GCA_020629895.1 Bacteroidota bacterium | reverse complement strand
CCAATCTGCAATAAACACATTGGTATCTCTGGTACCTCCATTATTCCGATTGGAAGCAAAGACCAATTTCTTTCCATCATAAGAAAACATGGGGAATGAGTCGAATTGTGAATCGAAGGTGATTTGTTCTAAGCCTGTTCCGTCAACATTAATCATGTACAAGTTGAAAGGAAATCCACGTGTTGATTTGTGATTGGAAGAGAAGATCACCTTTTTGCCAGAAGGGTGAAAAAAAGGTGCCCAATTGGCTTTTCCTAGATCGGTGATTTGCTTTAAATCAGAACCATCGACATTACAGACATAGAGTTCCATATCGGTAGGAGCGACCATATTTTGGGCCAGTAAGTCCTTGTATTCTTTGATGGCTTCGGGCGTTTTAGGGCGAGAAGCACGGAAGATAAGCTGTTTATTGTCGGGCGAGAAAAAAGCACCACCATCATAGCCTAAACCGTCGGTCACTTGCTTTACATCACTACCATCTACATTCATGGTGTATAGTTCTAAATCACCACTTCGATTGGAGGTAAAGACTACTTTTTTTCCATCGGGAGAAACAGTGGCTTCGGCATCGTAATAATCGTTTTCTGTGAGGCGTTTGGTAATATTACCCTCTAAGTCGGCATAATATATCTCGAAACTTGGATAGATGGGCCAGACATATTTACCTACCTTTTCACGATCTGGCACTTCGGGGCATTTTTCGTCAAATTCGTGGGTAGATGCATAAACAATGCTTTTATCGCCCGGCAAGAAGTAGGAACAGGTGGTTCGTCCTTTTCCTGTACTCAATAATTTTTTATCAAAGGCATCTTCTGGACGTTGTGGAATGTCTCCATAATAAATTTGATCGCACTCAATACCTTCTTTGGGGTTGGAAATTTGTAAGACTAATTTATCATCTCCAAAACTGAAGTAAGCCTCAGCATTATCGCCTCCAAAAGTGAGTTGGCGAATATTTTTTAAGTTTTTTTCGTCAGGATATCGCAAACTATCTTGCGATGCTTCTTTTTTTATTTCTATGGCTTCTTTGGGTTCCTCTTTTTTCGTTTCTACGGTTTCCTTTTCAGCCTCTTTCGTGGCTTCTCCACCACCACAAGCAGTACATAAACTAATGATTAACAGACTACTAAATAATTTGAGTAATAAATGCTTGGTCATAATGAGTTTGGTTAGATGTGATAGCAAAGATACAGAATGAATGTGGTTATTTTGAACAGCCTATCAATCATTTTGAGGAATGCATTTCATCTAGCCTAGTAAAAAACAATACCTCTTTTAACAATACACCTTGCAATACTATGTATTTTGTTTTACCTTTGTTAATATGGAAAACGAATTTATTCTAAAATGGACTTCTCAGGTAAAGAAGGGAGTGCTATCCTATATCGTGTTGCGCGTATTGGGAAAGAATGAGTTCTATGGCTATGAATTGATTGAAGAGGTAAAAAAATATACCGAAATTGAAATTGCAGAAGGCACATTGTATCCTTTGATGAATCGCCTCAAAAAAGCGGGTTTGGTAGACTCCAAATGGGTGGAGCAAAGTTCGGGAATTCCTAGAAAGTACTATCACCTAACTCCTTATGGTACTAAAACAAAAAAAGGGATGGATACCTATTGGGGCAATTTGTGCAATGCCATTGATAATATAAAATAATGAAACGACTTACCTTTCAACATAAGGCTTCTCAGCGGGTGTATGATGATTATATCAAACGCACCAAACGAAGTATCCGTATTTTGCCTCAAGCAGATCAAGCGGATATTTTGATGGAGTTTAATAGTCATATTTATGAGGGGATGCAGCGGAGTAAAAGTGAGTCGGAAATGGATGACTTGCTTGATATTTTGCAAAAACTAGGTACGCCAGAAGTGGTTTTGCAACCTTTAGTCGCTGAGAAAAAATTAGATCAAGCTACCCGTACCTTTAATCCTTTACATGTTTTCAAGGCTATTGCCCTCAATATCACCAATGGTATTTCGTATATCATTTTTGCCTTATTATATATCTTTTTGTTTGCTTTTGTAATTCTCATTTTTATGGAATTACGCGACCCTGAACATATTGGTTTATTTTTCAAAGAAGGTAGTTTCTTTGCTTATGGTTCTACCAACTTAGGGCCACAAGACGGCGTACAGGAAGTACTTGGCAATTGGTTTATACCATTTACTTTGCTTCTCACCGTAGCTCTCTACTTCTTTATCACGCTTTTACTACGTTTAAAACGTACTTTTTTGAAATAGAAAAAATGGGTTTTCCATTTTTTTTGCCCCAAAACATAGCAATACTATGTACTATGCAATACCTTTTACAAAGCTATATACAGTAATCATTTTAACCTAATAACCATATACAAAAATTCAAAATCATGCAATTACAACTGTCAAATATCAATCATCGCTATGCTAATAGTCGTTTACTTTCCTTACTCAATATCAACCTAGCACTAGGAACAGGTGTAACAGGCTTACTGGGTGTAAATGGTGCAGGGAAATCGACCTTACTCAATATTATTGCGACTATCTTTTTACCAACAGAGGGGACTTACCAAATTAATGGAGTAAATGCGCTTAAATATCCCCAAGAAGTCCGCAAATCACTAGGCTACCTCCCTCAGAATTTTGGGTATATTCCTGAGTTTACTCCTCTTGAGTTTCTCCATTATATAGGTACACTCAAAGGAGTAAAACCTAAAGCCTTAAAGAACAATATAGCAGAATTACTAGCATACCTTAACCTAGCAGATGCTTCTAAAACACCGATGAAAAATCTATCAGGCGGAATGCGTCAACGGGTTGGAATTGCTCAAGCATTACTTACCAAACCTCAACTACTCATTCTTGATGAGCCAATGGTGGGGCTAGATCCTAATGAACGTAATGCTTTTACCCAAATGCTTACCCACCTCGCTAAAGAAAGTACAATCCTCATCTCTTCGCACATTATTGATGATATTGAGAATTTGTGTGAGCGCGTAGTAATGCTTGAAAAAGGAATGCTAAAAATGGATATGTCGATTAGTGATTTATTAGCTCAAACTGAGGGGCATGTTTATGAAGCTTTATTGGATAAGCACCAACTAGATCAACTCAAGGCAGATGATCATTATCAGATTGTACGTACTAAGTTACTAGGTGAGAAAGTAAAAGTGCGCTATGTGTCTACCAATGGCTCGTTTGCCAATAGCCAAGCTACTTATGCACAACTAGAAGATGCTTTTATTTTAGCCAATCAGTAGAGTTAATCAACCCATTTCATTCAAAACAAACACTAAAACTATGCATACTATATTTCATTTAGCTTATCAACAATACAAGCATCATGTTAAGAAAAAAGGCTTTTTACTTAGTCTCTTCTTATTCCTTTTTCTTGCTATCAACCTAATACCCCATCATACTGCCGAATATGCTACTTTTTATTTTGGCAATTATACTGGTGCGCCAAGTGCAGCTTGGTTAGGAAGCTTAGGAGCTGTGCTGTGCAATACTGTTTTACTTATCATTGGTTTTTTCTTTTTAGAAGGCAACTACCAACAAAAAATCCAACAGGGAATCGGGCGACTCATCCGCAGTACTGCTGCATCTAATAGCACTATTTTATGGAGTCAATGGTTGAGTAATGTCTTCACCTTACTCACCTTCCTAGCTCTACTCATCGCCACTCTATTTTTGAGTAATTTATCTGTATTTATACAAGATGGCTTTCACTTGTTTACCTTTTTAAAACCGTTTGCGTTATTAAGTTTGCCTTTTATCGGCATATTAGCTGCCTTCGTTTTACTGATTGATACTAGCATCAAAAGTCGCGTACTACGTATTATACTGTTTATGGTCTTGTTTCTTACTGTTCATACCATGACCAACCCTACCTTTATTCCCTTTCTTGATGTTATTGGTTTCAATGAGTTGACAAGTATTGTAAAACAAGAATTACTAGCCCAACAACTCATTGACAATGAGACAGGTTATGGCATCGGCTATATTACCAACAAAAAAGACCTACAATATATTGATTGGAGCTTTACTAACTGGACACTACATTTGATGCCCAAACTTTTTACACTGTTTTGTTTAGGTTTACTCATTCAATTAAAAGCCTTCTTTTTTGGTCGTTACAAAATCAATAACAGCATACTACCTACTATCAAAAAAGAAATACCTCTATCCTCGCCTAAAGGTATTAGTACCACCCGTCAATGGAAAGGTATTGATTCTATTACTCCTAGTCAACAATGGATCTATCTATGGTTTCAAGAATGGAAACTACTACAAAAGCTTTTTCATCCTATTGCCATTATCACCATCATCGCCCTCTGGATAGCTGCTTTTTATGCTACTGAAACGATAGTTAGCTATATGATTACACCTGCTATGATGTTACTGGCCCTACCACTGTATAGTCGCTTTTTCAATAGCATCGCTCAAAATAACTTAGCAAATTTATTTTTGACTAGTAGTTATCATCCAGTACTACAAGCTGGTATTAAAATTAGTATTGCGACCTTCATCAATATACTATTACTCATTCCGATTTTCAAGTATCAAATCCCCCTTGAAATTGGTATCACTACAATCGCATTCTTACTACTAAGTATCACCGCCCTTATTAGTACCCGATACCGCGCGCTCAAGCTATTCGAAATTGCTTATATCGTGCTATTTATTAGCTATACCAATGGCAGTCCCTTGTTACCCCTTTACTAAAAAATCAAAAAAACTGTAACAATCATCTCCAATTGACGACCTACAAAAAGAACAAACCAACAAATAAAAATTACAAACACCATGAAATTAACCATTGAAAACTTATCGAAGACTTATCCTAACGGTGTACAAGCCCTCAAAAATGTATCTTTTACTATTGGCAAAGGCATGTTTGGATTACTTGGCCCCAACGGGGCAGGCAAATCTACCCTTATGCGGATTATTGCCACCCTTACCGAAGCCGACAGTGGCACTGTTACACTTGGTGACATTAATGTCTTACAAGACAAACATGCTGTTCGCAAAGTACTAGGCTACCTCCCACAAGAATTTGGCGTTTACCCACGCGTAAAGCCACCCGAATTACTCAACCATCTAGCCATTCTAAAGGGCGTCACCAACAAAGGGGAACGCAAAGATTTAATAGATGCCCTCCTTGAACGCGTAAACCTTCAAGAACACCGTAAAAAAGCCATCAGTAGCTTTTCAGGAGGGATGAAACAACGTTTTGGTATTGCCCAAGCCCTTATTGGTAACCCTCAACTCATCATTGTAGATGAACCTACTGCTGGTCTCGACCCAGGAGAACGAAACCGTTTTTACAATCTACTAGCCGATATTGGTGAAAATGTGATCGTCATACTCTCCACCCACATCGTACAAGATGTCAAAGAGCTATGCTCTAATATGGCTATTATCAATCGAGGTGAACTCTTATTTGCAGGTAAGCCAGGGGATGCCCTCCACGATCTAAATGGTATGATTTGGGAAAAATCAATTGATAAAAAAGAAATGGAACATTACCAAACTCAATATCAACTCATCTCTAACAAATTAGTTAGTGGCCGCCCCGTTATCCATATATATAGTGATACCCATCCTGGTAATGACTTCCAAGCCGTTCCTGCCGACCTAGAAGACGTATTCTTTTCTAAAGTACTGCTTTAACGATTTACGATTGAACGATTTACGATTGAACGATTTACGATTGAACGATTTACGATTGAACGATTCACGATTGAAC
>JAHDCM010000192.1 GCA_020629895.1 Bacteroidota bacterium | reverse complement strand
CTAAAATAACCATTCTTATGAAAAACAGATACTCATTTGTATTAATTGGAGTGCTATTACTAGGACTTTGGAGCTGTAAAGGTACCCAAAAAGTAATTGAAACCAGTGAGCGAAAAAAGCCTAAAATAGAAATGATTAATGGCGCAATGGACTCACTCGTAACAAAATATCCAGCTATTGATCATCGTACTAAATTGATCCCATTTTTAGATCAGGTGAAAGCCAATGTAGAGCAGAAAGATTGGGGAAGTATTTTTGCAAAATGTTCTAAAGCACACTACAAAACACAGGTGGTGGATATGAAAATCTCACCAACCCAATACATTGCCGAATTATTTGGACTACATAGAGTCGATAATAGTATTGCCAATGAAAAGGGAAAAATTACCTACGATGAGCTAAGAACGATGCAAACCATTAACTACCAATCAATCGCCTTCGATGGAACCATTATTACAATTAAAGGTAAGGCTTTAATGGAAGATGGTAGCGAAATGGATATGGAAATGATGTTGAAAGTAGACGTAAATGGGGAGTATAAGTTGACAGGAGCAGTGGGCTAGTAAACAAACAATGATCTTAGGAATGATGAAAAAATAACTTTACAATATTTGGGTCGATTATTTTTGTATCTAGTGAGGCAGAAAACGTAGGCGATGCAGCGCATCGGCGAGGCTTTCTAACAAAGCTAGATGCAAAAAGAAGCAGCTAGAAATGTAAATTTATTTAATCCTCATTCCTTATAGTACATGGATAAAAGTTTTTCCACAAAAATCGGTGTATTACAGTGAACTTACTGGGGTGGGTTGGTACACGAAAAAAAGTCGAATAATTTCTTTCCTCTTTACTTATTTTCCAAAAAAGTCAAATAAAGTTGTGTAATTCCATTTAGCGGTGTATATTTGCACTGCGGGGTGGAGCAGTTGGTAGCTCGTCGGGCTCATAACCCGAAGGTCGTAGGTTCGAGTCCTACCTCCGCAACTATTAACGTGATATACCTGACCCTTTCAAGGCAGCAGCTTTGAAAGGGTTTTTTGTATCTATATACTCAGTTAGCCTTATCGGGAAAATGGATGATGAACAATTAAAACAGAAGCCACACAGATCGGGATTTGTCAATATTATCGGACGACCCAATGCAGGGAAGTCTACCCTCATGAATGAATTAGTAGGAGAACAACTGGCTATTATTACCTCCAAAGCACAAACAACACGCCACCGTATCTTCGGTATTGTCAACGGAGAAGATTTCCAAATTGTCTATTCAGATACCCCTGGAATTATTGACCCCGCCTATAAAATGCAAGAGGCCATGATGCGCTTTGTGCGTACCAGTCTAGTAGATGCAGATGTGTTATTAATTATTGTAGATGCAACCAATAAAGTAGATGCCAGTAGTTTTGCAGAACGTGTTAGTAAAGTAAAAGTGCCAGTACTATTTTTACTCAATAAAATAGATCTCTTATCAGAAAGAGAAGCACTAGAGAAAATGGCTGCTTGGAAAGAAATCATTTCTGCAGAAGAATATATCCCTATCTCAGCACTAAAAAAAATCAACCTACAAGTAGTATTCGATAAAATTGTAGGAAAATTACCCATCGCACCGCCTTATTATCCCAAAGACGCCCTTACCGATAAACCCGAACGCTTCTTCGTTTCTGAAATTATTCGCGAAAAAATCCTATTGACATATAAGCAAGAAATTCCCTATTCGGTAGAAGTGGTTATCGAATCTTTTAAAGAAGAGGAGGAAATAGTGCGCATTTCGGCACTAATTATTTGTAATCGAAAAACACAAAAACCCATTTTGATTGGCAAAGGAGGGAGTAAACTGAAAAGAGTAGGAACCTTAGCTCGTAAAGACATTGAGAAATTCTTAAATAAAAAAGTATTTCTACAATTGTATGTTAAGGTACGCGAAAATTGGCGGGATGATGACAAAACCCTGCGGAACTGGGGCTATGAATAATTAGTTTTTTACTAAAATCTTCGCACGTTGCACCTCGCACGTCGCACAAACAAAAAATAAACATGAGTTTTACTGTTGCCATCGTAGGACGACCAAACGTTGGAAAATCAACCTTATTTAACCGCCTGATTGGCGAACGATCTGCTATTGTAGATAATTTTAGCGGCGTGACACGCGACCGGAAGTATGGAGAAAGCTTCTGGAATGGAAAAACATTTAATGTAATTGATACAGGAGGTTTTGTCGCTCACTCAGAAGATGTATTCGAAAAAGCAATTAGAGAACAAGTGCAAATCGCTATTGAAGAGGCGTCAATAGTATTATTCTTAGTAGATGTATCAACAGGTATTACTGACCTAGATGATGAAATGGCACGGATTCTTCGAAAATCTACCAAAAAGGTAATCTTGGTCGTAAACAAAGTAGATAATTACGAGCGAACACTAGCCGCAAATGAGTTTTATAGCTTAGGTTTTGAAACAGTTCATTTTATTGCTTCTATTAGCGGCAGTGGAACAGGCGAATTATTAGATGAGGTAACGAGTTATATACCTGATGAAGAACCCAAAAAAGATGACGAAATCCCTCGTTTTGCCATTATTGGACAACCCAATGTAGGAAAATCTTCTTTAGTTAATGCATTAGTAGGTGAACCACGAAATATCGTAACAGACATCGCAGGAACCACCCGCGATGCAGTCAACACCCTATACAACCGCTATGGAAAAAAATTCTGGCTTATTGACACTGCTGGAATTCGTAAAAAATCAAAGGTACATGAAAACCTAGAGTTCTACTCGGTTATGCGTGCCATCAAAGCAATGGATGATGCCGATGTTTGTATCTTGGTCATTGATGCGACACTGGGTATCGAAGGGCAGGATTTGAGTATCTTTAGGTTAGCAATGAAAAAGCGAAAAGGACTAATGATATTAGTCAATAAATGGGATCTTGTAAGTAAAGAAACCAATACCATTAAAGAATATAAGGAGGCCATTTTAAAGAAAACGGCTCCTATGACAGATATTCCAATCATCTTTGTATCGGCACTTGAAAAAACACGTATTTACAGAGCCATTGAAACTGCTGTTGATATAGCAGAACGAAGAAAAGGAAAAGTACCGACTTCCCTGCTAAATGAGGTGATGCTTGAAGCCATCGAAAAATATCCTCCGCCATCTATCAAAGGAAAATATATACGGATTAAGTATGTCACACAGCTACCTACTTACACCCCCAATTTTGCCTTTTTCTGCAATTTACCTCGCTACATCAAAGAACCTTACCGTAATTATATTGAAAATAAACTGCGCGATAAGTTTGATTTTACAGGTGTACCAATTGGCATTTACTTTAGACAGAAATAAAAAATTAAGTGCCTTTACTTATGTGCTTATTTAATCCTCATTCCTTATTTCCCAATAATTGTAAACTCTGTCCGTCTATTCTGCCCACGCCCAAATTCCGTATCATTATCCATAATTGGCATCGTATCACCATAACCACGATAAGCCAAGCGGCCTGCTGAAATTCCCTTACTAATCAGATAATCATACACCGATTTAGCTCGTTTTTGTGACAAGGTCATATTGTAAGACGCCTTACCCGTATTATCCGTATGCCCACCTATCTCTATCCGTAAATTAGGATGCTCTTTAAGCAAACTTACCAAACGATCTAATTCAATAAAAGAAACAGATTCTAACTCAAACGAATTGGTAGCGAAAAATACATTTTTCATCACCACCGATTCCCCCGAACTATAAGTCGGCACAGGAGGAGGCGTAGGTTTTGGTTCGTCTACTACAACTGGTGTTGGAGGAGGAGGTGTTGGCTCCTTCACTATAACAGGAGGAGGAGCAGGTTTCGGTTCTTCCACAACAACAGGGGGAGGTGCTGGAATAGGAGTAGGCTCCTTAATAATGATTGGTTCCTCTCTAATAATTACAGGAGGTGCCTTAATAATCACAGGCTCTTCCTTTATTACGACAGGTGGCGGCGGTGGGGGAGGAGTTGGTTTAGGCGCAGGTTTGGGAGCAGGCTTCGGTGTCTCTTTCTCAGGAACCGTTTCTACAACTACTTCCTGAATCGGAATTAAATCAACCTCCAATACATAAGGTTCTTCGGGGTTATGTTCTTTCAAAGAGAAATTTTCCGAGTGGAATAAATAATCGTGCTTCGACACATTATACATATAGTTCTTACCCGCAGGAAGCGTAACTAAAAAGGAACCATCTAAAGGATCAGAACTCGTTGTATAAAGTGTTTCTCCTGTTTCCAAGTCAATCAGGTCAATATTGGCATTCAGCCATTCTTTTGTGTCAGCATCTTTTACCGTTCCTTTGACATAAGTGACAAACACCTTCGGTTTCGCAGGCTTTGGAAGATCAAAATAAAAAATATCCAAGCCTGCACTATCCGTTAAAGCCGCATAATAAGCGCGTTCACCACTAGGAGTAACAATCAAACCACTCTGGTTGCCCTCATCATTAATTGGATAACCCAAATTTTCAGGCTTTCCCCATTTGCCATTCTTATCCTTGCGTACCACATACAAATCCGCATCTCCCATCCCTATATGTCCATTCGATGAAAAGTATAATGTTTCGCCATCAGGGTGGATAAAAGGCGTTTGTTCATCACCATCCGTATTAATTTGATCCCCCAGATTAATAGGCTCTTCCCAATAAAAATCGTCATTTAAGTACGACACCCAAATATCACTTCCTCCTTCACCACCGCGTCGGCGACTTACAAAATAAAGCGACTTCCCATCAGCAGCAATACAAGGCTGCGAATCCCAATAACGCGTATTAATGGGTTCGCCAATATTATATGGACCCTTCCAGCTATCGCCTTCACGAATACAATAATAAATATCAAAACCACCTTTTCCTTTGGGGCGATTTTTAGCCGCAAAAAACAAACGTTTCCCATCAGGCGAAATCGAAATCGCCCCTTCATTTTCATCTGTATTGAGGGGCTGCCCCATTAGGCGAGCATCCTTCCAAATGCCACTCGAATCGCGAGTACTCGTATAAAAATCTTCCAATTGGCGATCACCAGGAGTTCGGCGGGTAAATACAAGCGTGCCTTCATCGGCAGTTACAATCGGTAAGTATTCATCAATAGAAGAATTAACTCCTTCATTCATGCGTACAGGAGCAAAAGGAACAGGGTCATTTTTAGCCTTCAAAATAAAGCGGCTTTTAGCCAAACCAAACTTTACATGCTCCACTCTTGGTTTCCACTTGACAGGTACTTCAATTTTTTCACACACTTTATAATTATCAATCGCTGCCTTATAATCATGCTGCAACATATTCAAATCGCCCACCTTCATATTTACCATAAACTGATTGGCAGGATTATCTTTTAATGCTAAAATCTTGTAATAGGATTGTTTGGCTTTTTCATACTGCTCCAACTTAGTGTGTAATTCAGCCAATTGCAAATAAGCTTTCATATACTTCGGATACACATCCACCGCCTTATTCAATAAGACAATCGCTTCCTCCAAATTACCCGCCAATACCTGTTCACCACTCTTTTCAAATAACTTTTGCGCCTTTTTAGGCACCTCATCCCCTTTTCCCATTTTAAGCGAAGCATCACAAGGTAAAACAGTTGCCAAACAGACACCTAGCAACAACAAGATTAGTTTTTTCATAAATAACAAAGTTAGTGGTAGATAGGTTAAGGCACCTCCATATACTTATGTGCCTGTATCGAAATGCGCCATTCAGGATGCGCCTTCACATACTCCACAATGAAGGGTAACATCTCCTTTGCTCGACTCCATTCGGGCTGCAAAAACAACAAACAATCCTTCGGTACCATTGCCGCGTACTGCTCTGCCCAAGCGAGGTCTGTCTTATTAAACACTACCACCTTCAACTCGTTTACTTGCGGAAGAATATTCGGCAATGGAAATTTAAATTTCTTTGGAGAAAGGCAAATCCAATCCCACGATCCCGAAAGTGGATAAGCTCCCGATGTTTCGATATGCGTTTGTTTACCCACCGCATGAAGTGCCTTGCAAAGTGCATCCAAATTATAAATCAATGGCTCACCACCAGTTATAACGACAATCGTTGCGGGAAATTTTGCAACTTCCGCTACAATTGTTGCTACCTCTTTTTGCGGATGTTTCGAGGCATCCCACGACTCCTTCACATCACACCAATGGCAACCCACTGTGCAGCCACCCAAACGGATAAACACAGCCGCCTTGCCTTGATGAAATCCTTCGCCTTGTATTGTGTAAAACTGCTCCATCACAGGGAGGGAAGTAGTTGATAGAACAGTATCAGGTGCTTTCGCTTCTTGTTCTCCTATGGTGCTAGGAGTAAATAATAACTTTGTCAATGTAATGATTTTCAGTTTAATAAATTAAGTTAAGGGGAAAATCGAAAGAGCTTGTATTGCTTAGCATCAGATACTAAAAGCAAGACAAGCCCTAAAAGCCTTAACTGCAAAGTAGCCTACAAAAGTAAGCTATTTTATAATCATTCACTAGCTTTATCTAGTATTTGCTTTTTTAACTTTTCAGAAATTCTAAAATCAACAGCTTCTAATTTTTCAATAATAGGTTTTACTGCTTGTATGATGCCCATTTGTTTAGCTATAATAATTCGGTTAGGCATTTTCAAAATCTTCTTCAATTTCAGTAATATCTTGTCCAAATAGTGAGACATTAAACTTACCAACTATCTCTACAAATGCCCGCTTTGATAAGCCGACTATTTGGGCTGCTTGTCCTGAACTTAGTTGCCCCTCTTCAAATAATTTTGAAGCTATAAGCATTTTTAGATCAAAATCTGATAAATGTAGATTTTCAGGAATATTGAGTTTTAGAACAGTCATATTTTTGCATTTACGTTCGATATTGTAAGATAATCTATATCTTTTTATGAAGCAATTTATTGATCGGCTTACTTGTTTATTTTATACTTGGGCGTAACCTTTTTTTCATAAAAATACTCCTACCAGTCTTGACTGCTAGGAGTATTTTTATGAAAAAAAGGTCGGGCTATTCGTTTGTAGTTGCCTTGTAGAAAAAGTATTCGGCTATATTTGCTGGCAGTGTCTTCCTTCGTCAGCCCTGCCAGCAAAAGCCTCATTACTTTTCTACTTCGGCAAGCTACCACTGCTATCCCTTACGCGGTAAATATGCGATGTACTAAGTACGATGTGCGACGATTTTTGTAGTTTTTTGAAAAAAAACTTGCAAAACAACAAAAATCAACCTTAACTTAAAAATTTTCTCGCACATCGCACATCGCACATCGCACATCGCAC
>JAHDCM010000191.1 GCA_020629895.1 Bacteroidota bacterium | reverse complement strand
ATAAGATATTTCAGCACACTCCTGATCCTTTATTTTCTCTCTTCCTCCCGCTATACTCAACGGAAATCTCCTTTTTTTGTAGTAGTTCCCTATCTCAAATACCTGTAATATTGTAGTATGTCTTTAAATAATTTCTACCACCTAATTAAACACAAAAATGCAATGTAATTTAAAACATATAAAAATATCTTTTACTCATTATTTTTTTAGCTTTCGTAAAAAAATAACACATTCAACATTTCACAACTTTCAACTTTTCTTCTATATTTGCCCGTGTGTTCTGATAAACGCGGGTTTGCGTTTATACTTTTTATAAATCAACTCTTTTTTAAGAGTCTTACGATATTTTCCTTACGCAGAACACATTAAAAATGTCAAAATATACTGTTAAACAATTAGATTTCTTCCATCTAAGCTCACAAGAACAAGCATGCTGGATAGACCGCCTATATGAAGTCTGTCGCCACTCTATTGCCAATGCAGATAAAGAAGGGTTTTATAAATTCTCATTTGGCACTTCTGCCTTAGAACGCGCCTACTATGTCATTGAAAGTAGTTGCGGAAAAATTGCCAGCTTTTTCACCATCGAATATTACACCTTCGATTTAGAAGGACAAGCAACCACCTTTTTCAATACCTCTATTAGTATTGCTCCTGCCTTCCGAGGAAAAGGCTTGATTTTGAGAGCCATGCTTCAATTTTTCAAAGATTTCACTTTTCTAGCCAGCAAAGGCAATGTATATTGGATTTCTAGTTCTATCAATCCTGTTTCTTATCATGCTGTTGCCGATATAGTTGCACATTTTTACCCACGTATCAATCATCCTATTCCGAAGGAGTTAATGCCTGTATTAGAAAAATATTCGGAGCTATTTCATAAAGAATTAGTAGGTAGTGACGAAACGGTTAAATTTGTGGGTGGGCCTTCTTTAAAGGTTAGTACACAACAATGGCAAAAAATGAAACAATCAGATAAAGCAAATATTCAGTATTATTTAAGTCAGGATATTGATTTTGAACGTGGAGAGGGAATGCCTATTATTATTCCTGCTTCTTTTTCTAACATTATTCGTACTGTTTGTAATATTGTAAAGAAACAGATTCGGTTTAAAATGCGTCAATTTATCCGTGTTGAAGTCAAAAGACAAAAACACCAATTCCAGAAAAAGCAGATGGAAGGCAAGCAGCCTAGTGTCTTAGGAGCTAAGTAGTTTGTTCCTTTTGCAAGGTTATTTTTCGCTGTCACACTTCGTACATCGCACATTTTCCGCTTTACACCTTTGCAAAATCGACTCATTTCGAAATCAACCATATATAATGAGTGGCAAAAGTACTCTCGTCACACGTAAATCGTAGATCGTTCAAACATCTTTCGCGTGAGGGATAGTAGCGATAGCTTGGCGAAGTAGAAGCTTTTGTGAAGCAAAGACTAGCGGGGCTGACGAAGGAAGACACCGCTAGGATTATGCTGAACTAGCTACTATAAGCCAACTACAAGCGGATAGCCCGACCCCATTTTTGCCAATCGAAACTTGTCAGGTTTGTTGGCAAAGGGCAAGCACAAGGCATTGCCCCTACAAAACCTGACAGGTTGATTGGCAAAAATGGGGACACGCCCAAAAAATATTAATATAAAAAATTATCGGCAATCACATCATCGCCTAAAGTATTGGCATTCCTGTAAACAATCGAACATTACCCGCTTCATCTTTCGAGGCATCTTGCAGTTGATGCAAGTCTTCTTTACTTTTTTTGGTAATCATAAAATAGTAATACTCATCACAAATCATTGATTTTTTTATTTTTGCATAAGGATCACCTGAGTATGATAATAAAAAACTAAGTGCAACACCATGTTCTTTGCGATAGTGGTAAGCAATTCCTTGTAATAATTGTTTATAGGCAGCAGGCTCCCCTACTCCCATAAATGGGTATAAGACCTTTTCAGTCAATCCAGCAATTAATTTGATGAGGCCTTTGGCATTTTCGAGCGTAAGTGCAAAATAATCGCCCCAATTCATGGCGACAACTGCGGCGGTCATCTCTCCATTTTCGTCAGGTAGCATCCATACATTACTACTTTCGGAAAAGCTCTTCATATCTTTCACCAATTTGATAAACTCTACCTCGTTGTGATACTTAAAAAACAGATGATTTCCATGACTTGCTTTTACCTTTCGATACATTTGCAATAGGCGGATAGTATCGTTAGAGATATTAACCATTTTCTGGGCTTGCTTTTTTCTTCCTAAGAAACGATTAAAATGACTGTACACCATAACGGGTAGTCGCTCATAATACTTTCCTGCTTGTTTGACATTGCGGTCTAAAGCATCATTAATCGCTTGGTTTTCGCGCCCCATAGAGGCATAAACATAATCAACATCATTCACATTGGCGAGGTCATGTAAAATGCTAAAAACACAGGTAAAAATCTTTTTACGACGATACACTTTTACACCGTTTTCTACCTTTTCACTTACGCGCAACATGTTATAATAATAGCCTGTTTCTAGTCTATCAATCCCTTCAAACTGAAATTCATTGGCATGAATATAACAGACCATTTCATATTTTTGCTGTCCATTCGGCATCGTAACGCCAGTTGGATAAAGTGCCACAACTACAATAGCGGTATTATTGATCGAAGAAAGGGAGCGCGGCACTTGATGAAAATAGGACTGAAAACTTAACTTACCTTGCCCTTTTTCATTAATATGCCTTTCGGGACGAGCCACTACTTCTCGACATTCTTGATAAAAATAATCTAAATCATCATATAGATTAAAATGCCGTAATGCCTCATCTATGCGCTCCATTTGAGTGATAGGGAAAGCCATTAAAAATAACTCTCCCTCAAAGGTATCTTCAGAATCAATTTCGCGAGTTTGATAATCAAAACTAGTGCCTATATCACTAGCTTGCGTGACAGGGTTATTAGGTGTACCGACTAGTTCGGGAGTTAAAATATTAGAGGTTACAATATGATAAATGCGTTTTTTCATAAGACCACACATTAAGATGGTTTTGAAGTAATATAAAATCATCCAGTAACCCTTTTCGAGGTTACCAGATGATTAGCACGTTTTTACTGAGAGATGGCTTATGACTGACTTAAAGTTTGTTGTTTCGTTAAGCCCAATTGCTTGCCCATTTTACCAAAAGCATCAACCACTGCATCTAAATGCGAAGGCTTATGGGAAGCCATATAGCTAGTTCGTAACATTTGCTTTCCTTGTGGAGTAGCAGGATGAATAAAGGCATTTACAAATACACCAGCATCATATAACATTTTCCATGCTTGGAACGTAGACAAATCATCTCCAATATGAACAGGCACAATGGCGGTTTCTCCTACTTGCACCTCAAATCCTTTTGCTCGCAGGCCATCGCGGATATAGGCAGCATTGTCGGTTACTTGTTTTACCAAAGCAGGTTCTTGTATTAGTAGGTCTAAAGCAGCACTGGCAGCAGCTACCGAAGCAGGTGTAGGCGAAGCACTAAAAATAAGTGCGGGTGAATGATGTTTAAGATAATTAATCACTCGCTCAGGCCCTGCCACAAAACCTCCTAATGAGGCTAAAGTTTTACTAAACGTACACATAATTAAATCCACCTCTTCATGCACTCCATGATAACTTCCCGAACCGCGTCCATTCTCACCAATTACGCCCAATCCATGTGCATCATCTACTAGCAATTGTGCCTTGTATTGTTTGGCCAATGCCACTATCTCATCTACTGGCGCAATGTCTCCAAAGGTGCTAAATACGCCATCTGTCACAATGAGCTTATGTGCTTCTAAAGGAAGAGTTTGCAAGAGTTGTTCTAATGCCTGCATATCATTGTGTTGATACTTCAACACATCAGCTTTACAACCTGCAATCAAGGCTCCCGCAATAATACTAGCATGATTTTCCTCATCGGAAATAAGATAATCTCCCTTTTTTAAGAGAGGGGCGAGTACGCCTTGTGCTGCTTGAAAACCTGTACTAAATAGGAGGGCAGCTTCTTTCCCCATAAATTTGGCCAACTTATTTTCTAATTCAACATGCAGGTCAATGGTACCTGTCAGAAAGCGAGAACCCGAACAACCAGTCCCGTATTTTTCAGTGGCTTTTATGGCTGCCTCTTGTACATAAGGATGGGCAGTTAAACCTAGATAATTATTGGAGCCTGCCATTACGACCTCGCGTCCTTCCATCATCACCACAGGTCCTTCATTTTCTTGAATGGGGCGAAAGTAAGGATATAGCCCGAAAGCCTTTACTTGTTCTACTCGTTGATAATCAAAACATTTTTGAAATATACTCATTACAATAGGTTATTTGAGATTTAGTAATTCTCAGTAAAAACTAATTCTCTCAACCATATACCAATTTTATCAATCAAAAACGTGCTTTTCATCAACAAACGTCAATAATAGCTCAAAAGTATTCTTTTTTTCAACGAAATGCAATATTTTATCAACAAAAGCACAAAAAAGCAGGCAGGCTTTAGAAGGCAGGGGATAAGATTTAAGTACATGGACAAAAGTTTTCCGATATAATACTATTACCAACAAATTGGAACCACATAAGAAAAATAAGTCACATAAGATATGTAACCTTCAAATACTCTCTTTATTAAAGAGGGGTAAAGCCCGCATTAGCTGTCGTCTTTGACGACGCTTATGTTCAATCAGTTCTTCTTGTCATTAAAATAATTTGATCTTTATCAGTAAACCGCTTATGTTTCTTATCTATCTTATGTGGTTATTTTTTGTCGAATAATTTATGTCTAGGTACTTATAGCTATTCGTCCATCATTTATATCGCTTTCTTCAACTCTTTCAACATCTCCCCTACTCGTACATTCGCTGGTTCCAACTCCTGCACCCGTTTCAATAAGCGACGTGCCGCTGTTTTTTCGCGACGCAGTAAATGCAAGCCCGCCATATTTAGCAAAGCTCCCACATAATCAGGATCACGAGCTAATGCGGTTTCATAGCACTTTTTCGCGGCAACTAGGTTTCCCTTTTTTACATGTACAAAACCCAAATTCGTTAAGGCAGATAAATGTAAGGGAGCTTCCCGCAGTGCTTCTTCAAAACTTTGTTGGGCTTCATCTACTTTGCCCACTTGTAGTTGAGCAATACCTAATTTAGTACGGAAATCAATATTTAAAGGTAGGTCTTGTAGGGCGCGCTTAAAATAAATACGCGCATTATCGAAGTGTTGTCGATCAAGGTAAGCTTCCCCGATGCGGTAGGCAGTCCAGCCGTCTTTTACCTGTGTAATGTGTACCTCCTTCGCCTTATCAATCAGGGCATCAAAATTTTGTTGGAGGTAATATACATGTACATAAGGAGGCAGCTTTTTAATACTATTTTTCTCTGTTGAACGCTCTAAATAATACAATGCCGAATCTAACAATTTCTTTTGGGGCGAGTAACTTTCATAATAATGCAAATAGCCTTTGGCAAGGGTCAAATCATCAACAATCCCACCTGTCACATTCACTAATCCAATAAAATTTTCAATCTTATCTTTATCCGCTTCCGAGATAGGACGACGAATATAGTGATCTGTTACCGTTACATGTGGAATATCTATACTTTCTGATTCGGGCATGTGGCACCCTGAGCAATCATTTTTGTTAGCCTTTATCCTTTCCGCTTCTAACACCGTACAGGCGACTTGTTTGGCTTGCTCTTCTTGGTGGCAATTGATACATTTATTATTAAATACTTGTCGCGGTGTTTCTCGCACACTGACATGCGGATTATGACAAGTAAGACAGGTCATTTCTGATGCCTGATAGCATTTACTCATGGTCATTCGATGCGCTTGCGATGCCATGATAAACTTGGTTTGATTACCGTCAAATTCGGGTAAAAAGACATCCATCACCTCCTTCAAATGCATGGCAGGGCGAAAGTCATCAAAGCCCTTCCCTTCCTTCAAAATCGCAACTCCCTGCAAATGACAACGTTGGCATACGCTCATCGTCAATTCGCGCGTGGGCAGCTTTCGTGGATTTACAATATTATAATCTACCTGTGTAGCTGTATCTACCCGCAGGCCCGCTTGAATGGCTTTTACATGCGCCTCTCCTGGCCCATGACATCGTTCACAAGAAATACCTTGTGGCACTGAATGGTATTTATTTTCGGAGCCATTCACAAAATCGGGTAAGCTATTATGACAACTCATACATTCCATCCCAATAATCCGATTGAAACGCGAGTTGAATCCTCCTTCAAAACCAGGAGCTAAATCCCAAAATCCTTGTTGGGTATAAAAGGTAATTGGTGCTTGGTATAGATAACCATTTTCTTCAAAAATATGAGAATTGGTGTGATGTCCTGAGCCAACAATATAATCTACTTTCTGAATTTGTTGATGGAGGGTATCGCCTTCTTCACTTAGGCGAAATTCTTCGATATGGAGGGTATCATTTTTTAGGAAAGGACGGTAATAAAAATTACTAAGGGAATCGTAAATAAGGGTATGTTTCTCAAAATTGGCGTCGCTCCTAGCACTTGTCGCATGCCCAAAAGACTCCCCCATTCCTGTTCGCATAAAAGTCTCATAGATTTCTGCATGACAGCCTTTACAGGTGTTCATTCCTACGTATTTTACCGTATCATGCAAGTTAGCATACAAGGGGGCTTCTTCTGTTACTGATTGATTACTTTGACAGAAAATGAATAAGCCTGTGGCAAATAAGAAGAGGGTGATGAGAATGTGGCGCATATTCTTTTATTAGGAGTCAGGCTTCAGGAGTCAGGTTTTCGAAGTTAATTATTTTAACTGAATATCTAAAATACGAACTCATACAAGCTTAAACCCAAGCCCCAATATATCTGCAATACCTGACTCCTCTCTCCTAACTCCTGTCCCCTAATTACCCATACTTCTCCGCCCACTCCAACATTCCACCCAACAAATTTCGCACCTTCCCAAAACCTGCCGCAGCCATCACCTCCTTCGCCTGCCCGCTACGACTACCAGAACGGCAATGCACCACAATTTCTTTGTCCTTATACTCCTCTAAATCGTCTAAAATGGTCAACAAAGTACCTAGTGGAATATTCTCTGCTCCAATATTAAATTCCTCATACTCATGCTCCTCGCGTACATCAATCACAAATAAATCTTCCTCCTTATCAAGGCGTTCTTTTAGTTCTTTAACTGAAATGTCTTTCATCATTCTTTGAATTGGTTTATTTTTTCTGATATTTTTTTGTTTGGCGTGTCCTTTCGTAGGTATTTCAGAACTGGAGGTTTACAG
>JAHDCM010000190.1:2778-7282 GCA_020629895.1 Bacteroidota bacterium | reverse complement strand
AGCTCAGAACTATGCTCCTCACGCCCCATTCCGCCTCTATCCCTCACGCGGTAAATAATGATTGGGTGATTGCATGATTGACTGAATGATTGTAGGGGCGATCCCTTGTGGTCGCCCAATTCTGAATGATTGAATGAATGGAGCTGCCGCCAGCGTCATCGCTGGTGGTTTACCTGACAAATAACAGCGGCTAGGCTGTATTTATGGGAATGCTATATTTTGCTTGTGATAATATGGTCGCCACCTTCGGGGCTATAATAATAATGCTCCTATTTTTTCCATAACATGGTCGCCCATTCTGGGCTTTACTATGTATAATGCGCAGTAAAAGTACTTTCGTCGCACGTAAATCGTGAATCGTTCAAACGTCTACCGCGTGAGGGATAGTAGCGGTAGCTTGGTGAAATAGAAAGGTCGTGAGGCTACGACTAGCAGGGCTGACGAAGGAAGACACTGCTAGACGTATGAGCCGAACACCTTGTCTATGAGACAACTACAAGCGGATAGCCCGACCTTTTTTGCCAATCAACCTGTCAGGTTTGCTTGTAAAAGGGCAAGCACGAGGCATTGCCCCTACCAAACCTGACAGGTTTTGATTGGTAAAAAAGGTCACGCCCAAACATATTTTATGAACCTCGTAACGCGCAACTTGGAATGTTTCTTGAACTTGTTGAAACGATTAACTAATGGAATCGTTTTTACAAATTGGTAAAGAATGAAATGAAGAAGTAACATCCCCTAAATTCCCAGATTATTTTGTACTTTAGTAAAGAGTAAAGAGTAAATTGCTCTATCTAGCTGCCTATTTGATCAATTTATTTTTTCATCTTTACTTAGAAGACTTGATCACAATAAAAATAAGCAAGTATGGGAAGTGAAAAGGTGATACTACCAAAAAAAGAAGAGCTGAAAGGCTTGATGATTGATTTATTGGATGATGTGCGCGCATTAGACAAGATGTTACAAGCAGATGTGTTTGAAAAAGATACCATCCGCATTGGTGCCGAACAAGAATTGTGTTTGGTAGATCATAATTGGAAACCAGCCATGAAAAATCTGGATATTCTGGAAGCATTAGATCACGACTTGTTTACCACTGAATTGGCGAAGTTTAATATGGAGGTGAATGTAGACCCGCTAGAATTTAAAGGGAAGTGTCTTAGCCAGATGGAAAAGAATATTAGTGACTTATTGAAAATGGCGCGGGCAAAGGCAAAAGAACAAGGAACGGATATTATTTTAACAGGCATACTTCCGACTATTCGAAAAGGCGATTTGGTAATGGATAGCCTGACGCCCTTTAAACGATATAAAGCACTTGTTACCTCTATTGCTAAATTGCGTGGAAAAGAAGAACTAGAGTTAAATATTTTGGGAATGGATGAATTGCGAACAACGCATAACTCTCCGCTTCCTGAAGCCTGTAACACGGGCTTTCAAGTACATTTACAAGTAAAACCCGAAGAGTTTGCCCGTAAATATAATATCGCCCAAGCCATTGCTGGTCCTGCATTAGCGATTGCTACCAATTCACCCATTTTATTTGGTAAACGCTTGTGGCATGAAACGCGTATTGCCTTATTTCAACAAGCCATTGATGTGCGTACCGCAGGAGATAACCTACGAGATAGAAGTGCGCGTGTGATGTTTGGTACCAGATGGGTCGAAAATTCGATCTTAGAAATTTACAAAGAAGATATTATGCGTTTTAGGGTGCTATTGGGTAGCTCTGAGAAGGAAGATGCCATTGGTAAAGTAGAGCGAGGAGAAACGCCAAACCTCTATGCACTGGGCATTCATAATTCAACAGTATATCGCTGGAATCGCCCCTGTTATGGCGTTAGTAAAGGTATTCCGCATCTGCGTATCGAAAATCGTGTTTTGCCCTCTGGCCCTACGGTAAAGGACGAAATGGCGAATGCAGCTTTGTGGCTCGGTCTAATGAATGGATTGGAAGATCATTATCCTGATGTACGCCAAAATATGGCCTTTGATCGGGCAAAAGCTAATTTCCTGAAAGCATGTCGCAATGGAATGAATACGAAGTTTTATTGGATGAATGGCTCTAGTTATTATGCATCCGACTTATTGATTAATGAGTTATTGCCAATTGCAAAAGAGGGTTTATTAAAGGCGAATGTTGATAAGCGCGATGTGAAGCGTTATATGGATATTTTGGAGGGCAGAGCTAAAACAGCGCAAACAGGTTCGCAGTGGATGCTTAACTCGTATGGCAAATTATTAAAAGAAACATCACAAGAGGAAGCACGCGTGGCCATTACCAGTTCTATCGTCAAACAACAAAATAGTAATAAAGCGGTGCATGAGTGGGAGTTGGCTTCTTTGGATGACCTCGAAGATTGGCAGCCAACCGAACTTATTGTAGAAGATTTTATGCAAACGGAGTTATTTACCGTAGAAGAAGATGACATCATCCCTTTAGTAGCAGATATTATGGATTGGCAGACGCTGCGTTATGTTCCTGTCGAAAATGAAAAAGATGAGTTGATCGGTTTAGTGACCTCGCGCCATATTCGTCGTTACTTACTCACACAATACCGAAATTTGCAAAAGGGCAAAACAACAGAAGTGCCAACGGTAAAAGAATTGATGATTACTAATCCGATTACTATCGCTCCTAGAGATAGTATTACTAAAGCAATTGATTTGATGCACGATCATGGAATTGGTTGCCTACCTGTTGTTGATGACCAAAAACATTTACTCGGTATTATTACTGAAAAAGATTACATGAAGGTAGTAGGGCGTTTGACTTATCAGCATTTTCAAACAAAAATGAAGCAGGTAGCGAAAAAACAAACAAAGAAAGTAGCGAAAAAAGCAAGTAAAAAATAAAATCACCTATTTTATGGAGCATGTAGTTGAGTCAGAAATGGCTTCCGAGAACTTAGCTCTCGATCGTATGATTGGGAGCTATACACAAGCGGAAGATGGCCCTATGTTTATCGCATTGGCAGGAGTACACGGAAATGAAGCGGCAGGTATCAAAGGCTTGGAACGTGTGTTTACTTATTTAGAAAAAAATAAACCCGCCTTTAAAGGTATTTTCTATGGTGTTCGTGGCAATTTGACCGCCCTAGAAGCTAATAAAAGATATATAGATGTTGACTTAAATCGTCAGTGGTACCCCCGAAAAGTAGAAAAAATTCATCAAACACCACGACATCTCTTACATTGTAACGAAGACCAACAGCAAAAAGACCTCCTCATCTTATTCGATTATACCAAACGGAATTATTATCGACAATTGAAAGATGAACGCCATAAGCAGGTCATTATGATGGATTTACATACCTTTTCGGCAAAAGGAGGGGCTTATAGTATTGCTACTCATTTAGGAAAAAGCAAGCAGTTTGCCAGCTTGCTACAAGTACCCGTTATTATTGGTTTGGAAAATGTATTGCGTGGTACGACTATGCATTATTTCAATGACCTCGAAATGGTGTCTTATTGTTTTGAGGGGGGGCAGCATTTCGATCCTTATTCGGTTGATATAATGGAAGCCGCTATTTGGGTAAGCCTTGTAGGTATTGGCTGTATTGAACAAAGTGAAGTGGCTAATTTTGAGCATTATAAGGCGATCCTTAATGATATTGGTCAGCAATTACCACAAATGGTAGAGTTTTGTTATCGTCATGCTGTTTCAGAAGAAGATGAGTTTGAAATGCAGCCTGGATACCGAAACTTCCAAGCCATTGAAAAAGGTGAACTACTAGCACATGATAAGTATGGGCCGATTTATGCAGCCGTAGAGGGACTAATGCTGATGCCGCTTTATCAAAAACAAGGGGTAGATGGGTTCTTTATTGTTCGAGAAGTCAAGTAACTTACTTGACTTCTCGAACAATAACTCATTTTTATCGCACCTTATTAATAAAGAATTTCTTTGCTTGTTTCACCCACTTCTGTTTATTAATTTGTTCGGCATCAACACCAATCACACCCGCAATATTATCCACATCGTCAGGACTTAGGCGGGCCATTTGATAAAAGCTATACAAGCCCATCCCATTTAGCAACGTCTCCGTAGATTTCTCAACCCCCTTAATACGAGAGAGATCGTCTTGCTCTCCACGTTCATTGCGGAACAATACCTGTCTAGGATTAATTTTTTCCACCTTTTCTTCCACTTTTCCACCCACTTTCTTTATCGAAGCGTCCAACTTATTACTGGCATCCGATAACATATCCTTCGTTTGCTCCTTTTTCTTAGTCAACTCATCACCCGCCTTTTTCACCACCTGCTGCACAATAGAAGGCTTTTGCTCCTCTTTCGGATTTGCTTCAATTTTAGGTTGCTTCGTATTTGTTTTGACGGTCGTATTCTTTACTTCCGTTTTTTGTTGCTCCACTTTGCGTGCCTGCTGCTTCACCACATTGTCCTTATTGGCTACTTTCTTTGTTTCTGTGGTCTTCTTAGTGTCCTTATTGGCTACTTTCTTTGTTTCTGTGGTTTTCTTGGTGTCCTTATTGGCTACTTTCT
>JAHDCM010000190.1:0-2678 GCA_020629895.1 Bacteroidota bacterium | reverse complement strand
TTGGCTACTTTCTTTGTTTCTGTGGTTTTCTTGGTGTCCTTATTGGCTACTTTCTTTGTTTCTGTGGTTTTCTTGGTGTCCTTATTGGCTACTTTCTCTGTGGTTCCAGCAGCCCTAGCCAATAAGTTTCTAAACTCATCACCTAAATTTCTATCTTTTTGCAAGGTATCATGCAATAGCTTAAAGTTATTGACCATCTCTAACTCCTGCTTAATTTTAGCTTGCCCCTTTTCAAAGTCTGCATTATCTTTTGCTAATAAGGACACTTGACTAGTCAATTCTTTTGCCTTTGCCTCTGCCTTTTTCTGCGCTTCTTGTGCTTTTTGCAACACCTTTGTAGCATTAGACAACTCTTTAGAAGTTGTATCCAGTTTTTGCTGTAAAGTCGATTCTGTTTTAGTCATATCCTCATACTTCCCCTTAAATACACTCAACTCAGCAATTCGCTCCTGAAGTTTTGCCTTTTCATCTGCCAGTATCGTAGACTTTTTAGCCAAGTCTTCAATATGTTTCAAGTCACTCTTTTTCGCTTGAGCTATCTTTAACTCCTTCTGAGCAGTTTTCAAATCCTTATTCAAAGAAGTATGACTTTTCTCAAGCGACAAGTACTTATCTTTCCACGCATTTAAATCAGCCGTCAACTTCTCATTCATAATACTAATCTCCTTATTCGTATCCGTTTGCTTACCCTCACCAGTTGAAACAGCCGTTTTGCGTAATTTCTCTAAATCAGCCTGTACCTTTTCCAAATGCGTACTCAATGCTTGTTTCTCATTGGTAAGTGATTGAACCGTTTTTTCAACATCCACCAGTTTCGCATTAGCCTCTTTCAATTGTTTTGTAGAGGCCGTTTTGGCACTTTTCAACGATTTCTTGGCTGCTGCCAATTCTTCCTCCAATTTCTTCAAGCCCTCCTTATTATCACCCGCAGGAATTGTAGGAGGCGTACCTTCTTTTGTTGCCTCCTTCAGTTGCTTCACTAAGTCCTTATTCTTATTCGTAAGGCTACTAAGCTTTTTACTAAGTTGATCCACCTCTTTTTGTAAACCTGCTGCTTCTTCCTTCGCAGCATCCAATACACTGGTATCAATAGCAACTTTGTCCACATTGGCAGTTTCTACGACCGCCCCATTTGATGCAGCTACTAATACATTCTCTTCACGTTGTAAAGCCACTAACCTCGAAATTTCGGCTTGATATTCACTATTACGACGCTCAGAATCATCTAAATTGATAGATAAATGGTAATTATGCGCCTCTAAGTTCTTAATCTTTTGCGTCAAATCACTTGCATCGACACTAGTAGAGGGGGCAGAAGCTGCTGCCAATTGCTGTTGAAGACCAGCCAACTCCGTTTTAGTAAATTGGTGACTTGTTTTTAAATCATTTAAGGTAACATTCAATTTCTTGTTAACACTTTGTAGCTCACCAATACGAGATTGTAAATCCGCTTCACGCGCATCGAAATCCCCATAAGCAGCCAGTACCTCATTCTTCTGTCCAATAATAGCTGTTTTATCAGCTAATTTCGTCTCCAACTCACCAATCTTAGCCTTCAAATCTTCCAATTCTTGGCCATGAGTAACCCCCGAATCGGCCATTTGTCCATTCAGTGATTCAATCTGCGAATTCAAAAAGGAAATATTACTCTCCAAATTCTTAATAGTCGCATCCTTCTCCTTGCCCGAAGCCGTCAAATTCTGTGTGCGATCACCAATATTTTTAAGGTCATTTAGTAAATCCTTAATTTGCTCATCTCGTGCTTCCAACTGCGCTTGTAAGCTATCCGAATTCCGTCCTGCATTACGCATTTTCGACTCAAAAGAATACAATTCCTCTTGTGCTTTTGTCAATTGTGCATAAGTATCATCTTTTTCCTGAATAGACAAACTCAACTTATTCGTCAAATTATCTTGCGAAGCCGTCAATTCATTATTGGTATTTAACAATGCATGGTGATCCTTTTCCAAAGCCTGATGCTCTTTCTTCAATCGCTTAAACCGACCTCTACCAGAAAGCCACATAATAAGGGCGGTAAGAATAGAAGTAATCAACAATAAACAAATAATCTGCAAAAGGTCGCTTTGTAATATCAAATCCATTATGAAGCAATTTATACAATGGTAAAAAAAGGTAGTAAGAGGCTATCTTGATTTTAGAATTGGAGCTGGAAAAGCTAGATTTTTTGACCTAATGAAGGCTTTTTTGAGATACATAGCAGAGCTACGTGCCGAAAAAAAGGTATAATTAGGGTGAAAAAGATGTTTTTTCTAAGCCTGATTGTAAAATCAAGTTAGCCTCTAAATCTCTAAACTATATGACGCAAACTCATCAATCTGTCACAAAATCAATGCCCACGATTTAAACTTTTCTTTTAAAAATTAGTCCCTCCAACTTTGTACAGCCCGCTTCGCTCCTCAACATTCATTTTCAGACATTCAGTCACCCATTCATACGTTCATCCAATCATCATTATCTGGGCGTGTCCCCATTTTTCCTGTTTTGCCCGTTCCTGCATTCTCGCAGGAACACAGGCAAAACAGGAAAAATGGGGTCGGGCTATATGCTTGTAGTTGTCGCATAGAAAAGGTATTCGGCGATTACGCCTAGCAGTGTCTTCCGCTGTCAGCCCTGCTAGTCGTGCCTCATTACCTTTCTATTTTGCCAAGCTACCGCTA
>JAHDCM010000189.1 GCA_020629895.1 Bacteroidota bacterium | reverse complement strand
GCAATGCCGATGACCTTGATGATACTTGTGCAGGAGTGCGTGATGAATGTGGTGTATGCAATGGGCCTGGTATTCCTGAAGGAGTCTGTGATTGTGATGGAAGCTTACCGACGATATGGTATCAAGATACAGATGGTGATGGATTAGGTGATCCCAATAACAGCATCACCAACTGTACTGCTCCTGAAGGATATGTAGCGAATGATGCAGACCCTGATGATACTTGTGTAGGAGAGCTTGATGAATGTGGTGTTTGTAATGGATCGGGAATTCCTGAAGGGGTTTGTGATTGCGATGGTATATTGCCATTAACTTGGCACCTTGATGCAGATGGAGATGGGCTAGGTGATCCTAATCATCGTATTGTCGATTGTAATACGCTTGAAGGCTATGTGTTAAATGATGCAGACCTTGATGATACTTGTGCAGGAGTGCGCGATGAATGTGGTGTTTGTAATGGGACAGGTATTCCAGAGGGGGTGTGCGACTGTGTAGGCACCTTACCCACCTTATGGTATCGAGATGCAGACGGAGATGCACTAGGCGATGAAAATATTACCAAAATGAACTGTGGACAGCCTGCGGGTTTTGTAGCCCGTGCAGGAGATGATGATGATCTTTTTCCAGTAGGCGATTATATTACCCATTTCCGAGTACTCGACCTAGCTCCTAATCCTACTACTGATGTCATACACTTTGCCCTGCATTCTGGCCCTGAAAATAAGGTAACGATTCAAGTATATGCGATGACTGGTCGCCTACTTCGCGAATATGAACTTGCACTGGAAAATGGCGTACAGCAATACTCCTTAGACCTAACAGGTCTTTCTCCTGCACCTTATATCTTGAGCTTCAAGAGTAACGCGCAGTGGGAAAGTAAAAAGATTTACAAAATTAACCGATAAGAATAATATGAATAGTACCTATAACTTTATAAATAGATGGCTATTGGGTTTATTCTTATTAGTAGGAATGAGCCATAGCTTTGCCCAAAACTGCCCCCATCAACTTAATGGCGTCTTACAAGATCAGCAAACAGGCAAATCACTATCCTATGCAACGGTATATCTACCAGAAGTAGAGCAAGGAGGTGTTAGTGATAGTCTAGGAGCCTTTACAATTCCCCTGCTTTGTCAAGGCACTTATACACTTACCATTAGTTATATCGGCTATAAAAGCTTAGATACCCTTATTTCGGTGCCAACAGATGGTACGATCTCCCTTAGTCTACGCCCACTCAATGAACAACTAGATGACTTTACTATTGAAGAACAACGACATCTACGAATTGCACAAACGGTACAAAGCATTTCAGGGATGGAGTTTCAAACAAAAGCAGGAGGCGACCTAGCAGCAACGCTTCGAGAAATGCCGGGCGTGCAAGCTCTTAAAACTAGTGCCACTGCTGCCAAGCCAGTCATACATGGACTACATGGCAACCGCATTTTAATTCTCACCAATGGTGTTCGGCTTGAAGCCCAACAATGGCGATTAGATTATGCCCCTGAAATTGACCCATTTATTGCTCAAAACATCACCTTAGTACAAGGAGCCAATAGCACCCGCTATGGTTCAGATGCCATTGGAGGTGTGGTATTACTCAACCCTCCACCACTACGAAAAACCGCAGGTATTGGAGGCGAAATCAATCTGATTGGTTTTAGCAATAACCGACAGGGAACCCTATCAGGGATGTTGGATGGGCAATTTAAAAAGACACCCGACCTTAGTTGGCGGCTTCAAGGAACACTGGCAAGAGGAGGAAATGCCAAAGCCCCCGACTACTACCTTGACAATACAGGTATGCAAGAATACAACTTCTCAGGAGAAATAGGCTACCAAAAGGAACGCTATGGTATTAGCACCTTTTACAGCCAATACAATTCGGCATTTGGCATTTATAGAGGCTCCCACAATCACAACCTTCGTGATATTATTGACATCTTTCAAGGAGCAGTACCGCCAGATACCACTGGCTTTTCGTATGAAATTTTACGTCCTCGCCAAACCGCAGAACATGAATTGTTTAAAGTGGGAAGTTATTTCAAGCCCTCCGACAAAGGCATTATTAGAGCGACTTATGCCCGTCAATTCAACCGACGTGAAGAATTTGACATCACACATGGACAAGCCATTCTTGATGAAAATTTAGCTCCACAACTAGGGCTAAAGCTTACCACCCACTCCTTCGATTTATCGTGGGATCAAGCAGCTACTAGTCAGTGGGAAAGTACCATTGGTATGAGTGTTGCTCGAAAACGCAATAATTTTGCTGGTATTTCTTTTATACCACGTTATACGAGTTTGCTAGGGGGCATTTACACCATTCAAGCCTATACATTAGGGGCTTTACAACTAGAAGGCGGACTCCGTTATGATTTTGAAAATAGAGACGTAGAACTGGCAACAGAAACGCCTACTTTCAACTATAATAATATTTCTTATAACTTAGGAGCCAATTATCGCATTAGTAACTTTTGGCATCTCAATGCTAATATAGGGCGCGCTTGGCGGGCCACCACTGTCGCCGAATTATTTAGTGATGGTGTTAATCATGGAGAAGCAGCCGTAGAATTGGGCAATCCCGACTTGGATTCTGAACGCGTACTTAGTAGTATGGTGGGCTTAAAATACAACAACTTCAAAGGCTTGCGCTCCAACCTGACGGTCTATTATAAACAGTTTCAAAACTATATCTATCTCGCCCCTGCCTCCTACCCCACCCTCACCATTCGCGGTATTTTTCCTACCTATCATTACGAACAGGCAAAAGCTCGCTTTACGGGGGCTGATTTTGATGCCGAAATCCCTATTCGTAACGGATTTAGTACCTTCTTTCGTGGCAGTGTATTACGTGCCTATAATCAAACCGCTGATGATGATTTGATTTTAATTCCACCTAACAACTTTGCGTATGGCGTAAAGTATCAAATAAGTAATGAGGGGCCATTAGATCAGTCCTTCATTCGAGTAGCCATGCAACATTACAGCCGTCAAAACCACTTTCCAGATAGTACGGATATTATTTTGCCACCTGATGCTTATCAATTATTACAAATTGATGCCATTGCTCGTCTACAATTAAAAAAACAACCTATTTATATAGGTTTTAGCATTTATAATGCACTCAATCGCACCTATCGTTCTTACCTCAACCGAATGCGCTATTTTGCGGATGAACCAGGCAGAAATGTAGCGATTCGCCTCAAAGTACCATTTGGTAGAGACACTTTTTAATTTACTTTTTTCAAAACTATTTTTTATGTACACCTTTCGTCAACTTATTTTAGTTGCTTGCTTGTTTAGCTGTTTGTTCGGCTGTAAAAGCGACGATGATATCGAATGCCCCAATGGCGAAATCCTCGTTAATGGAGCATGTGAAGACATTCAAGAAGTCATTACCTCTGTCGAACTCATTTTTAATGAGGTAGATACCTTTGCTTTTAGAGATTATGATGGTATTGGTAGCCAAGCCCCTACTGTTGACCTGATTACCCTTAATGCCAATACAGCTTATAATGTACAAGCACGCGTACTTGATGAATCAAAAACTCCTGTTGAAGATAAAACCACTGAGATAGAGGAAGAAGGCGATCACCATCAGTTTTTCTATACCGTCATTAATGCGAATGTAACAGTTGCTTATGATGATGTAGACGAGGATGGTAATCCTATTGGCTTAAAAACAACGATGCAAACTGGCGATGCCTCTACGGGTAGCTTACAGGTTACGCTCAAACACTTGCATGATGATAAAACGGGTGATCCTGCAGCAGGAGAAACGGATATTGAAGTGAGCTTTGAAGTAGCGATCAAATAATATTTTGGGCGTGCCGTGTATCAAAAAAGCGCAATAACTGTTTCACAGTTATTGCGCTTTTTTGATACACGTCGGGCTATTCGCTTGTAGTTGTCTTGTAGCCATCTGTTCGGCTATATCGCCTAGCAGTGTCTTCCTTCGTCAGCCCTGCTAGTCGAAGCCTCACAAGTTGTCTACTGCGCCAAGCTACCGCTACTATCCCTCACGCGGAAGACGTTTGAACGATTCACGATTTACGTGCAACGAAAGTACTTTTTGCATCGCATTATATATCGCAAATTTTGAAATAAATCGCTTTTACAAAGGTATAACGCGAATATTGTGCGACACATTTAGTACTCATTCATTTACAACATAATCCATTTTACAAACAGGGCAAGTACCTGGTTGATCACTGCCACTACCCTTACAATACATTGGACAAATATATGCAGCAGTATATTCCTTACCTTGTTTATTAGTAGCTTTTGCATCTACTTTCTTTAGATGATAGACACCAATGTTCTTGCCTTTATAATTGGTAACATACATTGTAGTCCCTTCTACAAAAGCATCAGTGGGTTTATCTAAATGGTCATCTTCAATGATTTGTTCGAGACTGTTATCAGCGGTATTATAGATAAGAAGGCGACTATTTTCGAAATCAGTAACAATAAGTTGATTCCCTGTTACATAGATTCCTGTGGCAGCATTCATTCCATCCGTTTCTCCAACAGTGTGGATATACTTTCCATCAAGATCGAATACCTGAATACGGTTATTATAAGCATCCGCAACATATAAAAGGTCGCCCACAAATTGCAGATCTGTAGGATAATGAAACTCTCCTTTTCCTTTTCCTTTACTACCAAAGGTTTTACGTTCTTTCCCCACCTGATACACTACTCGGTGATTGTAAAAATCAGCAATAGCAATACGATCACCACTGACAGCTACACCAGCAGGAGCATCAAGCGAGTCAATAAGGGGCAAAGAGGAGAGTTTTCCGTTTTGCAATACGCGTATCGTATCCGCTGAATATTCGGAAATAAAAACTTTATGATCAGCTAGGTCAATATGCATAGGGCGTTCTAAGTCGCCCACTTCTTCGAGAATAGTACCATTTTGGTCGGTTTTGACCACGCGATTATTATCGCTATCAGCAATCCAAAAGTGGTCGCCTTGTTTGACAATACCGATAGCTCCGATTTTGTCTTTTTCTAAAGAAATTTGTTTGTCGAATGTCCATTGGGTAATTTTTTTGCCGCAGGAAGTGAGGGTAAAAAGGAATATTATAAAAGTGATTTTTTTCATGTTGATGATGTTTTAGAGTTGTGCAAGAGTTGAATGATTAACGTAGAGGCACAAGATTTTTCACCTCTACATTAATTGTTCAATCGTTTCTGCGTGAGGGATAGAAGCGGTAGCTTGCCGAAGTAGAAACATAATGAGGCTTTTGTTGGCAGGGCTGACAGCGGAAGACACTGCCAGCAAATATAGCCGAATATGTTTTCTAGGAGGCAACTACAAGCGGATAGCCCGCCCCCCTTTTTATCGTTTTGTCCGTTCCTGTATCCTCGCAAAAGCTTAGACAAAACGATAAAAAGGGGGACACGCCCAAAAATTGATTATTCATCTTCTGCTAAACGGTCGTACAGGCAACAAGGAGGAAGGTTTTCGTAGGTATCATTGTTGGCAGTGGTTTCGTCGGTATCGTGTCCAACCGCGGCAATTTTAGTTTTGACCTCATTGATATTTTCTAACATTTCTTCGTCATAGGCAAGTTCTAATAGTTGGTTTTCTGAATCCCAAACTGCAGTAGCAACTCCATCAATACTAAGAGCGGCTCGCTCAATGCGTGATTTACACATACCACAGTTTCCAGCTACTATAAATTCAATAGTTGAGGTAGGTATGACTGCCTCTTTTTCTTCTTTTTCAGCTTCTACAACGGTACCATCGGCACGAGTGATCATAACTTCCATAGGTGTATAACCTGCTTTATCTACTTGATCTTTAATGTCCTTGATGCTAAGTTCGAGGGAGGAAGGAGCCATAAAGGTAGTCATTCCTGTTTCCATGTCAATTTGTATTTTCTTGACACCTTCAATTTCTTTGAGCTTTTTTTCTAGGCCAAAGGCACAAAAGGGACAGCCTAAACCATCTACTTGAACGGAAATCTTATCGCGTGATTTCTTTTGTGCGAATAGGTCATTACTGCTAAAGATGGTTACTAAACTAATGATTGCTATTACAATTATATTTTTCATTTTGATTGATTTTTAAAAATGTACAACGTGCGATATGCGACGTGCGAAGTTTTGAAAAAATTAAAATACATAACGGGTGCCTATGAAGAGGCTGTATTTACGTTGATCGGGTAAGTTATTACTTTGAATAAGTGGAGTTTGTATTGCCGTTTCAACTGTTAGTCGCTTAAAGGCATACTGTATTCCTTGCGCATATAGGAGTTCATAAGTTCCATTTTCTACCAGATAATTGCCATTATACTCAAAGTAAAGATTGAGTTGGTTGACTGGATAGGCATTAATTCCATCAAGGCTTTTGTTAATGTTTACAAATGGTATGTGTAAGGCAATGAGTGAATTGGAAGTAGGTAAGTAGTGTGCCATTAATGGCAATCGTGTATAAATACCCAATTCTTGTTTACGTACTTCAGTGAGTGTTTTTAAGATCACCGATTTGGAGCCTAACATAATAGGTTTATCGCTGGTGATAGGAGAACCTTGAGCGAAACTATGGGTATTGACAAGCAGCCCTAACAGCAGGGAAAGCCCCCCAGAAGATATGTTTCATTAGATTGGGTGTTAGTTTTAAAGCAGGATAGGAATAGTTTTCTGAACTCTTTATACTTTGTATTAGAAAGTGTGAACTAACAGAGGAAGGACTGCATCATCGTACGGGTGTTTCGATGCAGCGAAGGGAAGGTATAATTGGTATGGTGATTAAAATCGTTTGAAGTAGGTTCAAGTACAAGATAAGACAGGTAGTAGATAACTGCGACTAAAGACCAATCGGGGTTGATCGTTAGATTTATAGTGGATTTAATTAGTTGTTGCTCGTCGTTTTTGACGTAGTTGGTTTCATTATGGCAGCAATTGTCTTTAGCATCATTGGTATCTAGCGAGCAAGTAAGTTCTTTAATTGTTTTGTTGGCACAACAACCTTTTGGAGTTGCTTCGGAATTGGACTTGTGACAGCTTTTTTGAGTTGTTTCGTGACAATTTTCAGCATCCACAAGAATAGCAATTCCTTTCAACTGCTTTTGGCAGTAGTGCTTACTGATGGTCATACCAGTAGTGCTGAGTATGACCATCATGGCAACAAGGATATGTGCTATTTGTTGTAACATATACTTTATTGACGCTTTAAAAGCGGAAAAGTTGTATTGAACATGTTAAAATTAGTAAATAAAAAATAAAAATCCTTCTACTTCTTCACCAACTTTCGATTATATAAACAACAAT
>JAHDCM010000188.1 GCA_020629895.1 Bacteroidota bacterium | reverse complement strand
GTGTAGAAGTCATCCCAACTACTAAAGTAGGAGGGCATGGTGAGGTAGAGTTGCTCTTTTGCGCGGCTACAGGCTACGTAAAAGAGTCGTCTTTCTTCTTCTAGGTCTTCGATTTTTTTGAGTCCACGGGACGAAGGAAATAGCCCATCAAGAAGGTGTGGGATGAATATGGTGTGCCATTCTAGTCCTTTGGAAGAGTGAATGGTAGATAGAGTCATGGGGTTTTCTTCGGTTTCGTCAATGAGTGGGGTGGTTTGATCTTGAAATTGGTCAGAGGGGGGATCAAGGGCGAAGTCGGAAAGGAAGCGTTCTAGTTCTTCATATCGTTCAGACATTTGTTGAAGTACGTCTAGGTCTTGTGAGCGTTTTCGATAGTCGGTTTCTACTTCTTTAAGAATAGGCAGATAATATTCTCTTAATACTTCTACTCGATATACTAATGGTTTATCTTCTCTGGAGGCAGCTTCTAGGGCTGCTTGTAATTCGGTGAGACCGCGTCCGAATTTCTTTTTTCCAAAATGTTCGACATTTAATTTGCCATCATTTTCTTGTATAGACTCAATGATTTTACTAGCAGTTACTTTTCCTACACCAGGAATGAGTTTTAATACACGATTCCATGCTACGGCATCAAGTGGGTTTAGGATGATACGTAGGTAAGAGATCATATCTTTAATATGGCGTCGTTCAATAAACTTGATCCCACCTACTACGATGTAAGGGATTTTGCGTGCGATGAGGGCAGTTTGTATAGAGTTGCTATGGAAAGAACTACGGTATAGGATGGCTATTTTTTCGAAGTCAATTCCTTGTTCTCGAAGGGCTAGGATTTTATCTGCTATAAAGTCGGCTTCTTCTTCAATATTGTAATATTTGGCCGCAATTGGTTTGAATTGATTGCTATTTTCGGAAAAGAGCGTTTTTTTGTAGCCCAACAAGGCATTATTTGCAATATTATTCGTGAAATTGAGAATGTCTTGGTTACTACGATAATTTTGTTCAAGTTTAATGACCTTACAGCTAGGGTAAACAGCAGGAAAAGTAAGGATATTTTCGAAATTGGCTCCTCGAAAGGCATAAATACTTTGGGCATCGTCACCTACTACCATAATATTACGATGCTTGGCAGCTAATAAGTCTACAATTCCCTTTTGGATAATATTAGTATCCTGAAATTCATCTACCATAATATAACGATAACGTTCTTGCATTTTTTGACGAAATACAGGAAAGTCGCGTAGTGATTCATAAAGTACTTCCATCAAATCATCATAGTCAAAGATGTTATTTGCACGTTTGTATTCTTTGTACACTTTAGCAATAAGTTCGATGTCTTTTTTATAGTCGAGTAGCCCTGTGAATTCTCGTTCTATTACCTCATGAATAGAAATACTACAATTTCGAGATTTGGAAATAATGCCTTGAATACGACTTTTTCGCGGGAAGGCTTTTTTTGTTTTATTGAATTTGAGTTCTGAACGGATCAGATCAATAATATCTTCAGAGTCACCAGTATCTACAATAGTAAAGTTGATAGGTAAATTAATCATATTGGCATAACGGCGAAGGGTATAATTAGCGAAGGCATGAAAAGTCCCTCGCATTACTTGATCTACATTACTATCAGGTAATAGCTCGGTGGTACGTTTAACCATTTCATTGGCTGCTTTACGTGTAAAGGTAAGTAGTAGGATTTCTTCGGGAGGAACTTGGTTTTCAAGTAGGTAGGCAACACGATAGGTGATGGTACGCGTTTTTCCACTGCCTGCTCCTGCAATAACAAGTACTGGCCCATTGATTGTAATAGTCGCCAAAAATTGTCCGCGATTGAGTTCGTTTCTATAATCAATTTTGAAGCCTTTATTTTTGAGAGAGGGGAGGCGTTTGGGTTTTACAATTTTATCTTCAATAGAATTGGCTATTTGCTGGAGGTGAGTGATTTTACTTCTTACCTTTTCGGGTATTTCTAATTGGTTATATTCGTTGAGGTGGTGATGGGCAAATGGGTTGGAACTATGACGAGTGCGTTTATTGCGCGTAAAGGTATTAAGCGGTTTTTGAGCCTCCTTCTTTTTTTTGTTATTGACAAATTTGCGCAGGAAGTCAGATACGCGTTCTTCGGGGCTGAGGTTGTCGTTTTTATCAGGCATGTTTTGTGGGTCAGGTTTATAGGGGGAAGCCTATTAATAATAAAATCCCTTAACAAATTTACTGAAATAATTGGGCATATACATCTTCTACTGTTTTTACTTGTGCTAAGGTAATATTGTATTTGCTAGGATCTAGCCCTTTATTATTGGCAGAAATCATGATTTGTTGGAAGCCAAGTTTTTCGGCTTCGAAGATGCGTTGTTCGATACGATGAACACTACGAACTTCTCCTGAGAGGCCTATTTCACCTGCGAAGCACAGTTGTTGAGGAAGTGCAATATCTTCGAAAGAGGAGAGGAGTGAACAAATAAATGCGAGGTCAATAGCAGGGTCTTCGACTTTAAGCCCGCCTGCAATATTGATAAATACATCTTTGTCGCCAAAGCGGAAACCACAACGTTTTTCGAGTACTGCTAGGAGCATATTGAGCCGTTTACTATCGAAGCCCGTAGCGGATCGTTGAGGTGTTCCGTAGGCAGATGGAGAAACAAGTGCTTGTGTTTCGATAAGTAGAGGGCGGAGACCTTCGATAGTGGCAGCGATGCTAATACCACTAAGGTTTTGATCGTTTTCAGAGATAAGAAGTTCGGAGGGGTTGCTAACTTGACGAAGACCATCATGACGCATTTCGTAGATACCCAGTTCGGAAGTAGAACCGAAACGATTTTTTTTGGTACGTAGAAGACGATAGGCATGGTGGCGGTCTCCTTCAAATTGAAGAACTGTATCTACCATGTGTTCGAGTATTTTTGGCCCTGCAATGACCCCCTCTTTGGTGATGTGTCCGATGATAAAGATAGGAGTGTTCGTTTCTTTGGCGTAGCGTTGTAATTCACTAGCACATTCTCGAATTTGAGAGACACTACCAGTTGTTGATTCAAGTGTAGGAGATCGGAGCGTTTGGATAGAGTCAATAATACATAGAACAGGATTTTTGCTACGCAATTCTTTGAAGATATTAAAGAGATCGGTTTCAGTGTAAATAAGGCATTCTTCGTTATGGATACCGATACGACTAGCACGCATTTTGACTTGTTGCGCACTTTCCTCACCAGAAACATATAAGATAGAGTAGCCTTGTAGTTGAACGGCTAGTTGGAGTAGTAAAGTAGATTTTCCAATGCCTGGTTCACCCCCTAATAAGATAACAGAACCTGGAACAATACCGCCACCTAACACACGGTTTAATTCATTATCGTGGGTGATGAGTCGTCGTTCTCGAATGCTTTCAATTTCATTGATATGCAAGGCATTTTTTTTGGCGGTTGAAATTCCCGTTGCCTTTTCTTTTATTGCCTCTTTTTTATTTTTTGGGGTAATAATTTCTTCAACAAAGGTATCCCATTCTCCACAAATGTTGCATTTGCCAAGCCATTTGGGGGAATCAGTGCCACAGTTTTGGCAGATATATCGAGTTTTTATTTTAGCCATGATAAGGTGCGAAGTGTAAGGTACGAAGTGCGATGATTTGTTAAACGAGTGTTTGACAGGTAGCACTTGTGTCCTACGGAGTAATTAAATAAGTGGATAGGTTTGGCGTGACTTTTGAATTTTTAAGGCGTCACAGAGATGTGTATAATTTAAGTTAAACTATTTTTTCCAACAAATAAAATTATAGAAATGTTAGATCAGATTATGAATGTAGTAAAAGATCAGGCGATGGGGCAATTAATGGGTAGTGCCGATATACCAAATGATAGTGCCGATGCAGTAGCAGGTGCTGCTGGTGATTCGGTAGTAGATGGAATAAAAGGAGCTTTGGGAAGTGGTGATATTTCGGGTTTGTCTTCTTTGTTAGGAGGTAATGCGAGTGATTTGGGTAGTAATAGTATTGTACAGGGGATGATTTCGAATTTTGCGGGTAAATTGCCTGGTTTAACAGGTATGGGAGGCGATGCTTCTTCGTCTTTTGCGGGTAGTATGTTACCTGGTATTATTCAGAGTTTGATTAGTAAGTTTACTTCTTCTGCTCCTGCAGATTCGGCTTTTGATGCGAATTCGTTAATGGCGTCTGTTGGATCAAATATGTTGGCAGATAAAGCAAAAGATTTATTGGGAGGAGGGCTTGGTAACTTGTTAGGTAAGTAAAGTTAAAAGAAATGGTTCATTAATACTCAATGAATAAGGTTAAAGTAGAAAGCGGTAGGTGATTGATTTCACTTACCGCTTTTGTTTTTTATTATAATTATTTTTGTACTTCATCATCTCCGTATTCGACAATATTTCGCACCATCTGAGCGATATTGGCAGCATCTACGTGTACTCTTTGTGGATATACTCGGTAGTAGTTAATATAATTGACCTGCACACCATAGTTGGCAATATAGAGGTCGGGAATATCTTTTTCAAGTGACTCGAGGTGTTTTTTCGCTAAGAAATATTTAGCGAGTCGATTTTTTTCATCTTTAGATTCGGTTGTAAAGAGTCCTTTTTCTTCATCTTGGTAGACCCCATACTTTCCGACTCTATATTTTTCAGGTAGTTCTTTCAGTTCTTTTTTTATCCTTTCGTTGGTGGCTTTGGTTGTTTTATAAGTCTCAATTGGGTAATCGGTTAATGAGATGACCAATTCATAAGATTTACTAGGAAATTTTTTTTCGTTACGAGAACGTTCAATGGCAGGATCAGGGTGTGCTTCGTGTCCTACGTGATCTTTTAATATGGTGGTGATAGGTCCATAAAATACCACTCGATCTTTTTGTAGGCTGACTTTCCAGTTGGGGAATTTATACATTTTTGACTGCACCTTACGATAGAATTGGTCAAGCGTCATGTATGACCTGTCTTTTTTTATTTTATTATTGACATAGGTCACTGTACTTTCTGAGACAACTGTTTGGGTACCAGTAGTTGATTGGGTACTTGTTTTTTTGTCTTTATCATTGTCGTAAAAAGAACTGGAATACACTTTGTCATTGGCAATAGCCTTTTTGGCTGGTGGTTGCTGAGCAAAACTAATTAGGCTTGATAGCATAAATAGTCCTAGACAAGCGATAAGGAAGAAGGTGGTCTTTTTCATATTATAGTCCCTTTTTAAGTTGAATTTTATTTGTAAAGTACAAATGGGAGCAGAAAAAGCAATGTCTTAATTTAGCAAGAATAAATATATTATACAAAAAGCTTAACTACCTCGCTTCTTGAAAAAGTTCATAAGGTATTTTACATAAGGGCGATCTGTTGGAATACTAATTAGGTCTGCTCCACTTCTGGAAAATGTATTTTTACAAGTAGTAACGTTTTTTCGAAATGTATTTGCGTATTGGTTTCGTGCTTTTTTATTGGCTGTATCGAGCCACATTACTTCACCTGTTTCAGCATCTACGACTCTTAATAAGCCAACATTAGGTAATTCCTCCTCGCGTTGGTCGAACACATGAATACCCACCAAATCATGTTTTTTACTAATCAAAGTTAGTGATTTTTCGTATCCTTCGTCTATAAAATCTGAAAGGAGGAAAGTGATACACTTTCGTTTGATGACATTGCTAAAATATTTGAGTGCATGTTCGATATTGGTTTTAGGAGGAGGAGCTTTCTTTTTTCGTCGGCTAAAAATGCCTTTTAATTTATCTTTAATCGTTTGATCTTCTGCTAGTTTTATTCCTTCTTTTGATTTTTCGCCATATCCAAATTCTAGTAGTTCGCGTATGATACGTAGTACGTGTGATTTCCCTTTTTTAGGAGGAATAAATAGATCAATGTCATCACTAAAAAATAGGACACCTACTTTATCATTATTGTTGATGGCAGAAAAGGCGAGAACAGCACAAATTTCGGTAATAATTTCGTGCTTCATTTGGTTTTTGGTACCAAAGAAAGCGGAAGGACTAACATCAACGAGTAGCATGACTGTTAGTTCGCGTTCTTCTTGGAAAATTTTTATATAAGGCGTATTAAATCGTGCCGTTACGTTCCAGTCAATTGCTTTTACATCATCTCCATACGTATATTCTCTTACTTCGCTAAACGACATTCCTCGTCCTTTGAAGGCACTATTATATTCACCAGAAAAAATCTGATTGGATAGCCCTTTGCTTTTAATCTCTATTTTACGGACTTTTTTGAGGAGTTCGCTAGTTTCCATATATAGGAATTGTCAATTATATTGGTTGGTGTAGATTAAGGTACCTCTACTGCATTGAGAATTTGGCTGACAATATCTTCTGAGGTAATGTTTTCTGCTTCTGCTTCGTAGGTAACACCTATACGGTGACGCATGACATCGTTGCATACGGCCCTTACATCTTCAGGGATAACATAGCCACGACGTTTGATAAATGCATAAGCTTTGGAGGCAAGTGCTAAGTTGATACTAGCACGAGGCGAACCACCATAATTGATAAGGGGCTTTAGTGATTGTAAGTTATACTTTTCGGGTGTTCGAGTGGCGAAAACAATATCAAGGATATAACGCTCAATTTTTTCATCCATATATACTTCTCGAACCACTTTTCTGGCTCTTAGTAAGGTATCTTTATCTAATACAGGATCAACCTTTCCAAACTTTTGATTGACGTTCATGCGCATGATTAGTTGCTCATCGTCAAATTCAGGATAGGAGATGACTACTTTAAGCATAAAACGGTCGAGTTGTGCTTCTGGTAGAGGATAGGTTCCTTCTTGTTCGATCGGGTTTTGCGTTGCCATTACTAAGAAAGGCTCTTCTAGTTTGAAGGTAGTATCTCCAATGGTGACTTCTCTTTCTTGCATGGCTTGTAGTAAGGCACTTTGTACTTTTCCAGGCGCACGGTTGATTTCATCGGCAAGGATGAAGTTGGAAAATACAGGTCCTTTTTTGACCTCAAATTTATTTTGGTGCATGTTGTAAATCATGGTACCAATGAGGTCGGCAGGAAGGAGGTCGGGTGTGAATTGGATACGGCTAAAATCTGCTCTAACGGCAGTAGACAATGTTTTGATGGCTAGTGTTTTGGCTAGTCCTGGTACTCCTTCGAGTAGGATATGCCCATTGGAAAGGACGCCCAGTAGTAGACGTTCTAGCATATATTTTTGGCCAATAATGACTTTGCCTACTTCGCTATTGATTGTTTCTACAAAAGCACTTTCTCGTTGAATCCGCTCGTTTAATTCCATTATATCGGTAGCGGAGGAGGAAATATCCATAGTGTATCTAGTTTAT
>JAHDCM010000187.1:2272-7313 GCA_020629895.1 Bacteroidota bacterium | reverse complement strand
TCGCTTTTGCAAAGGTATAACGCGAATCAATGAGTGATTGACTGAATAATATAACATTTTTTCATTCCCTCCCTCAATCCTTCATTCCCTCACTATGCCCTTTATAACCATCTATATCACCCATCCCAACAAAGAAACCGCCGAAAAAATCGCTCAACACTTACTAAAGAATAAATTAGTTGCTTGTGCCAATATATTTGCAATACAAAGTGCATATTGGTGGCAAAATGAAATAGCTCAAGAAGGCGAATATGTATCATTAGTAAAAAGCATCCCCGAAAAGTGGGAACAAATCGTAAAAGAAGTAAACAAGGAACATCCTTATGAGGTGCCTTGCATCATGAAGTGGGAAGTAACAGCCAATGCAGCTTATGAAGAGTGGATAAAGAAGTCTGTTTCCTAACTCCTATAACCTCACACTTTTTTAGTGACTTAAATCAACCTTGCGTAGTGGCCAAATAAATAGCAATCCAAGAATAAAGAAGATAGCTAACATCAATATAGAAGTACGCATACCCCCTGTAATATCTACCAAAATACCGAAAGAAAGAGTACCTAGCATGGTAGCCAATTTTTCAGCCACATCATAAAAGCTAAAGAAAGAAGCGTGATCTTTTGTTTCGGGGAGCAACTTAGAGTAAGTAGAGCGAGAAAGAGCTTGTACACCTCCCATTACCATTCCTACGGCTCCTGCCATAGCCAAGAATCCCCATTTTTCGGTCACAAAATAACCCGCAAAACAGATAAAAATCCAGATAATGACAGCCGTAATAATAGCGGGTAAATTGCCAATACGAGCCGATAAGTTAGCGAAGATAACCGCCCCTAGTATTGCCACTAATTGAATCACTAAAATAGTCATAATCAAAAAGCCTGAGTCGAGTTTTAATTCGTCAGTGCCAAAGGTAGAGGCCAGATAAATAACGGTTAAAACACCCATAATATAAAAGAAAAAACCAGGTAGGAATAAGCGAAGTCGCGGGTCTGCTTTTACCTGTTTAAACACTTTCAATAACTCCTGAAAACCACGGGCAATGACATTGCCTCCTGCTTTGCGTTCAAATACTTTACTAGGTAAGTAGTAAAAAGTATATTGGGCAAAACCAGCCCACCAAATACCTACCATTAGAAAAGAAATACGAGCAGGTAAACCGGGGTCGGTGATGCCAAATAAATCAGGCTTTTGAATCATTACCAAATTGAAAACTAACAATAAGACACTGCCAAAGTAGCCCATCGAAAAACCGCGCGCACTGACCTTATCCTGTTGTTCTGGATGTGCGATAATTGGTAAATAGGAATTATAGAATACAATACTACCCCCAAAACCAATAGACGCGATGACACTAGCAATAATGCCAAACTCAACATTTTCACCTGTAAAGAAAAATAAACTTGCACAGGCAGTAGCACCCATATAGCAGAAAAACTGCATGAAAATTTTGCGTCGTCCAATATAATCAGAAATAGAGGAGATAATAGGCATAATAAGTACCAACACCATAAAAGAAAAGGAAATAGCGTAGGCCAATAATGCCGAGTTTTCAATGCTCATCCCAAAAAAATCGACATCATTACGTACCGCATTTTTATCAGTGGTAGTAACCGCATTATAGTAAATCGGAAATACCGCCGAGGTAATCACTAGCGAGTAAACTGAGTTGGCCCAATCATACATGGCCCATGCATTGATAAGCTTTTTACTTCCTTTTTCATATTGTTGTGGTGCCATGTTGTTGGAGTGTATGGGTGGAAATAATTATTATTACATCGCTGCCTTTAAGATACCCAAAGTTTGAGGACCTTCTGCAAAAAGAAGATCAATAATACTAAGATGGGGTAAAAAACCTATTTTTTCTTCAAATACCTGATGATATACAGGAGGCGTGAACAATGAGTCCTGTTTCTCTTGTTCTTTCTTAGGATGAACAACGGAACGAAAATCGAGTATATCCGTATCGTCATATTTTTTTTGAAAGCTACTCGTTTTTTCTAGTACAATCTCCGCACCAATTAATTGTAAAATGAGGGCTAATAGTTGGGTATTAAAATCAATAAGATTCGGATAGTGTTGCTGATAAAATGGCTCAAAGTGATCTTCGTAGTACTCAAAATAGGGAGAAGAACGATAAGCATAGCAAATGGTATCCCAATGTATCTTTTGCCATTGTTCACTATAAGCAATTTGCACTTTCTCCATGACTCGTCTTTGTCCTTTTCCATTGGCAAGTGGCAAACTCATACGTTGACGACCATTGGGAGTAGCAATATAACAGCGGTTACGATAGGTAGACTTGATAAAATGTTCATGCTGCTCAATAAGTACCTTACCATGATAAATCATACGAGCAATGCTATAAATAGGAGGTAGATACTGGGTCTCAATTAATAAAGTGCGATTTGTCTCTTTGTTCATATTCGACATATTGGTGGTTTTATGCAAAATGCCTAATTTTGATATGCGATCACGCAAATATACGATAAACGATGGAACAGTGTATCTGGAAACACGCCCAAAAAGATATAAAGAATAACACTAAATATTATCCAATGAAAAGATTATTCGTCACACTAATTTGTTGCTGCTGTTTGGTGAGTACAACACTGGCAATGAAGCCGCTAGTAAACTATGCGGTATTCAATTCACCAACAGATGGACCTTACGTAGAAACCTATTTTATGATTCCTGGAAGTGAAGTCGATTTTGTGCGGAAGGATAATGGGCAAATGCAAGCAGCAGTAGAAGTAACCCTTTTATTTAAGCAAGCAGAAGAAATTAAAACCTTTGATAAATATGTATTGATGAGTGAAGAAGTGGCAAGTCCTCAAGAGAAAATGCAACTGACCTTAGTCGATTTGAAACGAATGAGTATGCCCAATGGTACTTATGACTTGGAAGTGGTGTTTAAAGATATGAACAATACAGAAAATACAGCGACTTATGTAGATCAAGTAATTGTCAATGTGCCAAGCAATCAAATTGTGGTCTCTGATATTGTATTATTAGAAGATTATGAAGAAACAAAAGAAGAGACGGTTTATTCTAAAAGTGGATTTGACCTCCTACCTGATGTCTTACATTACTTTCCTCGCGGGCGTGATCGTTTGGCCTTTTATGCCGAAATTTATCAAACGGATGCCGTACTAGGAACCGAAGAGGCTTACCTAAGTACCTTTTCGGTACGCAAAAAAGGAGATGAACGGTATATCAAAAAATTACATCAATTCAAGAAGCAAAAAGCCGCCCCTGTTAATGTGATATTAGGAGAGTTTAATATTGAAGCCTTACCATCGGGAAATTTTGAGGTAGTAATTGAAGTACGTAACAAAAAAAATGAAGTATTAGTCAGGCAAAGTACTCCTTTTTTCTGTAACCGCCCCAAAGAAGAACTCGATATTGAAGCTATTAAAAAACTGGATGTAACCGAAACCTTTGTAGCAGATTTGACAGGAGAGAAACTCGTGAATCATGTTGGTTCTCTACATCCCATTGCTAGTAAACGAGCCAAACAGTACATCCAAAATTTGAAGGTAAGTAGGAATGAAACAATGATGAGACAATTTGTCTATAATTTTTGGATGGAACGAAACTCAGCAGATCCCGAACAAGATTTTGAAGATTACCAAACAGTAGTCGCCTCGGTTGATAATATGTATGGGAGTAAAATTAATGAAGGCTATGAAACAGATCGTGGACGCGTGTATTTGCAATATGGACCTCCTAATGATTTAAGAAATTCAAATAGTGAACCAGGTGCCTATCCGTATGAAATTTGGCAATATTACGACATCCCCGGAAATCAAGGCTTGATGACCTTTGTGTTTTATAATCCCAATTTTGCCGATAACGATTTTGAGCTAATCCACTCAGATGTGCGTGGAGAATTACAAAATCCACGTTGGCGATTTCTAGTTCACAACAGTACCCAGCTACAAAACAATGGACTCGATATTGATGGGCAAAATGTAAAAAAAGGCTACGGTTCGCGAATAGATGACTTTTAATTAACGTTTGAACGACTGGCGATTAACGTTCCATCATTAATCGTCAATCGTTTATCACCTCAATAGAGTTACGCAATCCCTTTTCATTATACACCAACAAATGGTAACGTCCTGAACGAGTTACCTCTTTAAACCGAAAAATATACTCAATACCTTTTTGCACAGCACGTTCTTGGCGATCTACCACCTTCCCATACATATCCTTCAATTCAAGCACCAACATTCCTGTTTGTTTTGATTGGTAATAGAACAATGTTTGTTGGAGGTCAGGTTGAAAATAGAAACCTGTTATAGAGGCACTTAACCGATCAGCATGATGAGGTTGTAAGATAGACTGTGCTTTTTGAAAATTGGCAATCCCATACCCCACATCATTATCAGGAGTCGCTGCTCTACTACCCGATTGTTCAACTGCTCGGATAATTTGCTGAGGGGGAGTATCACGGTTCGCTTGCCAGAAACAGGCAATTAAACCCGCAACTAGGGGAGTAGAGTAGGAGGTACCATTGCCCCTGGTACGGTTATTAAACATATTCACATAAGCAGTAGCCGTTCCTTGCCCACAAATATTAGGTTTGACTCGCTTATCATAAGTCGGCCCATGCGAACTAAAACTCGAATATCGGCGACGAGAATCTACCGACCCTACGGTTAAACTGCTATCAGCATCAGCAGGAGCCGTAATATATTTCCACTTAGAATCTCCCTTATTACCTGCACTCGTGGCAACGATAATGCCTTTCCCCGCGGCAATATCCACGGCTTTGGTAATAAAAGAAGCCTTCCCATCCATGTCCCGATAGGTATAACTCATGTTTTCATCGTCATAGATTGAGTAACCCAAAGAAGTATTAATGACATCCACCCCCGCACTATCCGCATATTCAGCAGCAGCTACCCAATTAAACTCCTCTAAAGGAGTTTCAGAGGCTCCATTTTCGGTGCGAAATAAAAGGTACTCCGCTTCAGGAGCCGCCCCGACATACACGCCCGGAATATAACCGCCCATAATACTAAATACATTCGTGCCATGTGT
>JAHDCM010000187.1:0-2172 GCA_020629895.1 Bacteroidota bacterium | reverse complement strand
ATATCTTGCACGTCGCTCAATAGCTCGTTCTGATAAGAATTCTTGAGGAAGCTCTACCCTATAAGGACTATTGTCTTTATCCTTAAAAGTGACCCAGTACATGGTATGGGTATTTTGAGTATGAGCCACTAATGGTAAAAAAAGCAAGCCAAGTAGTAGCGACCAAAGTGTTTTAAACATTGTATAAATGTTAGTGTGAGAGGTTTAATCACCTGAAAATTAGGTAAAAATAATAGCACTGTTTAGTAATAACAAAAAATGGCAGGAAAAGTGTGCAAGTAGAAGGTAAAAAATAATGCCTATTTAACTATAATTCATGTACTTTTGCCGCGATTGAAAAAGAAATGTCATGATTGAGTTTTTAGTTGCCTACCCCCTAGTATTGCTATTCACCGTAGCATCACTAGGATATTTACTAGGAAAATTTTCTATCAAAGGAAATTCACTAGGAGTTGCTTCCGTCTTATTCACCGGTTTGGCCTTTGGAGCCATTGACCCGCGCCTCCAAATACCTGAAATCATTTTTCTACTCGGATTAAGCATTTTTGTGTACTCCATAGGGTTGAGTTCAGGGCCTGCTTTTTTCGAATCCTATCGCAAAAATGGAGCAAGAGATATTTTATTTACCCTCTCCACCCTTATTTTTTCGGGCATCGTAGCCTCGATCTTATGGCTGTTATTCGACTTCTCGGCTGCCATGATCACAGGTATCTATTCAGGAAGTACCACCAATACTGCCGCCTTAGCAGGTGTACTAGATTATATTGCCACCACCTACGATTCCGATCAAGTAAACGATCTCACCCAACAAGCAGTAGTAGGCTACTCTTTTTCCTATCCAATGGGCGTTTTAGGCGGTATCATCGCCATTATTCTCGTTGAAAAACTCCTTAAAATTGACTACAAAAAAGAAGAAGAAAGCCTGCGAAACGATTATCCCGTAGGCGGCAAATTAGGCAGTAAGCCGATTAAGGTCACTAACGCTGCTATATCAGGCATGACGATGCGCGACCTGATGAAAGAGCATCAATGGAATGTCAATTTTGGACGTATTTTTCATAACAAACGTTGGGCCTTAGTACATTGGGATACCACCTTTGAAGTAGGAGATATTATAAGTGTAGTAGGGGATGAAGAAGATGTGATGAAAGTAGTACAAGAGCTAGGAGAAATTGCCAACGATTCCTTCTACTATGACCGTTCTATTTTTGATGTGCGCCATATCTTCGTCTCCAATTCCTTACTCGTAGGAAAAACCATTGCCTCTCTCAATTTAGGTGAAAACTACAATGCTACCATTACTCGCATTCGACGTGGAGATGTCAACATGTTGGCAAAACCCGATACCGTATTAGAATTAGGAGATCGTATTCGTTTTGTTGCTCATCAAAAAGATTTGCAAGCCCTATCTGCCTTTTTCGGAGACTCTTATCAGGAAGTAGGAAAGGTAGATTTATTCTCCTTTGGCTTAGGCATCGGTTTAGGGCTTATTTTAGGCAGTATTGAACTCTCTTTTGGGGAGCATTTCAATTTTAAACTTGGTTACGCAGGCGGGCCACTTATCGTTGGGCTAATGTTAGGAGCCTTACGTCGCACTGGGCCAATTGTGTGGTCACTACCTTACAGTGCCAATATCACCCTTCAGCAACTAGGTCTCATCTTGCTACTCGCCTGTATTGGCGTGCGTTCAGGAACTGCTTTTGTACAGAGTATTTCTTGGGAAGGCTTTGGTATTTTTCTAGCCAGTGCAGGCATTAGCCTCTCTACGGCTTTTGCGATTCTATTCGTGGGCTATCGCTTCCTCAGAATGCCCTTTAGCCTTCTACTAGGCATGGTCGCCAATCAACCCGCCATTCTCGATTTCGCCACTGCGCGTTCAGGCAATCGACTACCTGTATTTGGTTACGCGATGATGTTTCCCATCGCTCTCATTTCTAAAATTATTATTGCGCAAATTCTGTTTTTGATATTGAGTAGTTGAGTTGGGCGTGCCGGGTATCAAAAAAAGGGCAATAATCGTAAAACGATTACTGCCCTTTTTTTGATACCCGTCGGGCTATTCGCTTGTAGTTGTTTCATACCTGCTAGTTCCGCATAATCCTAGCGGTGTCTTCCGTTGTCAGCCCCGCTAGTCCTTGCTCCACAAAGCAGCTATTTCACCAAGCTACCGCT
>JAHDCM010000186.1:3756-7339 GCA_020629895.1 Bacteroidota bacterium | reverse complement strand
TCTAAAAGTCTATCGTTCAAACAATCTCCCTTTTACAATTGTTATAATAAAACAAAACGTAACTACCCTTGTTTCAACAACATGTTAAAAATTGCTTGGTCACCGATATACGCACACCCACTCCCCGAAGGACATCGTTTTCCGATGATCAAATACGAATTACTACCCGAACAATTATTATATGAAGGAACTGTTACAACAGCTAATTTTTTTGCTCCTTATCCGCTAGAAGAAAAACATATCACCCCGATTCATCACCCCCATTATTGGAAAAAACTACAAACCCTATCACTTAGTCGTCAAGAAGAACGTCGAACTGGTTTTCCACTTTCTGCGCAGTTAGTAGAACGAGAAATTACCATTGCACAAGGTAGCATTCAAACCTGCTTATATGCCTTGAAATACGGAATTAGCATGAACATTGCAGGAGGTACTCACCATGCCTATCCCGATCATGGAGAAGGATTTTGTCTCCTTAACGACATTGCCATTGCTGCTCACTATCTACTTTCAAATCAGTTGGCAAAAAAAATTTTAGTGGTAGACTTAGATGTACATCAAGGAAATGGAACAGCAGCCATCTTCCAGCAGGAGCCTAATGTTGTTACGTTTAGCATGCATGGAGCAAGAAATTATCCCTTGCGAAAAGAACGCTCTAACCTAGACATTCCGCTTCCTGATCAAACAGATGATGCCACTTATTTTCAACTTTTACAACAATATTTACCCCTTTTGATTGAACAAAACGCCCCTGATTTCATTTTTTATCAAGCGGGTGTTGATGTGTTGGCCACCGACAAATTGGGCCGCCTTGCGCTAAGCAGAGCAGGATGCCGCCAACGAGATGCTTTTGTTTTAGAAACTTGCTTTACTAATGATATACCCGTTGTTGTCAGCATGGGAGGTGGATACTCCGAGCGAATTAGTGATATTATTGAGGCGCATGCCAATACATTTCGTTTAGCTCAAGAAATATTTTTTTGAAAAAAAGCGACTTATTGGAAAAGAGTTAGTCATAATATTGTCAGACCGCATAATCTGACAAACTGTACATTTATCATTTGAAGTAAAGAACAGCCTAATCTTTATTTCTCTAATTTAATTAGAATGAACAATAACAAAAATGGATTTGCCCATCACCATTTAAAGGAGAATGGACACAATCACGAAAACGGAAATGGTCATGGCAAATATTCGGCTGCCGAATTAAAACTATTGGAAGAAATTGGCAACTCCCACTTTCTTTCCTCTTATAATACGCCTCTCAAACCCGATGCCTTCGACCTAAGTGATGAGGAAAAAATCAACCTTATTGAAGGTCACTTCCGCCAAATTATGGAAATACTAGGCCTCGACCTCACCGATGACAGCCTCAATGGTACTCCTCGTCGCGTGGCGAAGATGTATGTCAAAGAAATTTTTAGTGGTTTAAATCCCGCCAATAAGCCATCTGTCACACTATTCGACAATAAATATCAATATGATGAAATGCTCATTGAGCGCGACATCACCTTTCACTCCAACTGTGAGCATCACTTTGTGCCGATCACTGGTTTCGCTCATGTTGCTTATATCCCCAATAAAAAGGTAATTGGACTATCCAAAATTAATCGTCTTGTGCGCTATTTTGCAAAACGCCCCCAAGTGCAGGAGCGTCTCACGGTACAAATTGCCAACGAGTTGCGCAATGCGCTTGAAACAGAACATGTGGCAGTTATCATTGAAGCGGATCATGCTTGTGTAGCTACTCGTGGGGTTAATGATGTTACCTCAAGTACCGTAACAAGCCAGTTTTATGGAAAATTTGAACATCCAGAAGTACGACGAGAGTTTTTGAGTTTGATTCGTGGGAAATAGTAGAGCCGACAACTTTGGGCTACCCAAATGTCATAAAAATGTCAACAAATCATTTTAATTTTCCTAGAACTTGCCTATTTTACGATGCAGCACAATATTTGACGCTGTAAGCTTATTTCAGATAAGCCATTGTAGATGAGGCAGTTACTAACCATATATACCTTTCTTTCTTTCTTACTTATCATACCCTCCAATAGTTGGGGGCAGTCGGATACGTTGATGACACCGATTGCGGGCTTTCCGAGCTATGAGGAGGTGACTCGCCAATTTTTTGATTTCTATGACTTTGATGGACTGGACTTGTACCATTTGGTGTTTGCGCGCAAGCCAGATGGATGGTATGTGGTGCATCAACCACAGCAACAAGAGGTAGTAAAGGAGGAGTTATTTTGGAAACAAGAGACGGGTGAGTATTTGGAATTGTCGTATCCGCCAACTTTGTTTCGGACACAAGGGAGTGAATATCCGTATCATCATGCCTTTTTGTATGGACAGCAGATTTATTATGGTTATGCGGGTTGGTCGAGGGATGTGATTCCGATTTTGGAGAAGCAGTATCGGGTGATGGAGCCGCTGCATTGGGAGTCGCTGGCGAAGGCTTATGCAAATGCGGGGACGGCTTATATTCGTAATATGTTTGGTGATCAGCCACAAGAGCCGCCTTTTGCGGATTATGGTTATGAGAAGATTCCGAAATTGAATATCGAAAATGCATTTCGTTATTTGTATAAGGCCTGTATCACTTATGAGCATCTGGCACGACAACATCCCGATTATGAGACGGGGGTGGGAAATATTCAAAATCGCTATTCGAATGAGTATATGACCAATTGGCTGTTGTTTCAATCGGTGAAGGAACCTAAGTTGGCGAAAAAGTTCCTACATAAGGATTTATACGATCCGTTTATGCTGGCCTATGCAAAAAATACATTACGTAGTTGTGCTAAACATGCTATTTTATTTACACAGGGTGACAATGATACCTATCCCCTACTCTATGTGCAGGAAGTGTTGGGCTTTCGAAAGGATGTACAGGTGGTGAATTTGAATTTGCTGAATCAGCATTGGTATTATGCGATGTTGACACAGCAGCCTGGCAAACGAAAAGCATTACCAGCTATTACGCCTGTGAATAAGGTAAAGGGGGCTAAACGGGATATTGTAGTACTGGTACAAGATTCTAACAAAGTGGCAACTGGTATGCCCTTGCAGGAAATGTTGCATTTTGTGTCCAATGACAAACATATTAGTCCAAAGTTGGATAGCTTGTATTATTATCCTTCCAATCGCTTGCATTTGGAGGTCTCGGAGAAGAATGTGAAGAAAAAGCTAAAGCTAAAATCGGATCGTTTGGTAGCGCGTTTGGATTGGGAATTGCCAGATCCGTTTATGTATCAAAGCGAATTGTTACTACTTGATTTTGTGGCGAATAATGCGTTTAAACGCCCTGTTCATTGGAGTATTTCGGTTGATCCTGCGAGTTTTTTGGGTCTAGAAAAATACTTCTCACTAGAGGGTTTGACCTTTCAGTTATTGCCCATTAATATTGATACAAGCGGGGTGGCAACATTAGGCGAAATCAATACCGCGATATTGTATGATCGCTTGATGCGCGACTTTGAATATACCTCTTTTGAGAAACAGTCTTTGTTGAAGGTGACGAACAAAACGAAGGTGGTGAATCATTATCGTGGAATGTTTGTGGCTTTGGCAACGCAGTTGGATC
>JAHDCM010000186.1:0-3656 GCA_020629895.1 Bacteroidota bacterium | reverse complement strand
TTTGCCAACCATTTGCGCAATAAGTTTAAGGTACAGGAAGTTAGTGAGGAAGTGGGGGAATGAATGACTTATTCCTTTAATTTTACCCCACTCGTCACCACGCTCTCCAATTCATTTTGCTCATTTGCATAAATGAGTATAGCCTCCACACCTGCTTTATTTTTCACAAATTGCTTGGCTTTTTCCAGTCCCATGACCATACAAGCGGTAGCATAAGCATCGGCTTCGAGGCAGGTAGGCGCAAAAATACTAACTCCTAAGAGGCGGGATAATTCAGGGTAGCCTGTTTGTGGGTTGATCGTATGTGCGTATTTAATGCCATCTTTGATGTAAAAATTGCGATAGTTTCCAGAAGAAGCAACGGCTTGGTGATCGACATACACAGCATGTTCGAGGCGACGTTCTTTAATGCTGTCAAGGGGTTGATCAATACCAATTGTCCATACTTGTCCTTTGGAGTTCCGCCCGAATGTTTTGACCTCTCCCCCAATATCTACCATAAAATGTTGGCTTCCTTTATCTTTTAGTAATCGTGCTACTAAATCAACGGCATACCCTTTGGCAATAGCACTAAAATCAAGTGCGCTTCCTTTTACATCTTTGGTGATGACTGTTTTTCCATTTTCTTTTTCTTCTAGGAAGAAGTGATTGAGTCCAATCATGTTTTTTAAGGAGTCAATAGTACTTGTATCGGGAGGGTTGTCTCTTTTTTGAAAGCCAAATCCCCAAGCATTTACGAGGGGCATGACGGTGGGATCGAATGCACCATTTGTTTCTTGGTTGATATGTTGGGCGTATTGGAAAACAAGGGTAAAGAAATCGTCTACTGTTACTTCTTGTTGGGCTTGGGCTTGGTTGACCTGTGAGATAATAGAGTTGGAAATGTAGGTAGAGAGCGATTGATTGAAGGCCGCGAGAAGGCTATCAATAGCGGATTGGTAATTTTGTCTTTTGGCATCACTGTACTGAATGGCGTAGTAGGTACCCATTGTTTCACCTTTTATAGCCAAATAGGGATGGGGCGAGGACGGCTGGGAGGATGTGGGATTTGGAGATTGGCAGCTATTTAATAGGACAAGTAATAGAATAGATAGGCAGTAAAAATAGGGATGCATAATGAAAATTTGAGGGGGGTATTATAATGCCAACATTTTTTCAACAATTTTAATCAGTTCTGTATGGTTTTCATATTCCGGATAGAGTTCAATATGAGTAGCAACAGGTATGTCTAATAAACTGATTTCTGCATTATGTTTCCACACTAAACTCTTTGTGGAATTATGGGATACTAGTCTTATATTTTTCCACGAAATTCGATGTTTGATAGTTGTTCCTTCTTTATAAATAACTTCTTGTTCGTTTAAGGTTAGAGAAAGGCTTTGGTAGTGAGCTAATTTCTGTTTTTGATTATAATAATGTAATCCATAAGTAATAACTCCTCCTACTAACAAAAAACCAAAAAAAATCAATGCTAATTTAAGGATGTAAATGGCTAGAAACAAAGCGGCTGCTATGTATAGCATATACGATACATACATTACTTTGTATATGGCTCCAAATTCTTTTTTGTAGCGTTTTTTGTATTGGTTGGGTGCTATATGGAAGCAATTTGTGGGCATTTATTCAAGACTACCGATGTTTTTTGATAAATACCTTCTTTCGTTCTTTGTCTTGAAACAAAGAACCAAAATTCAAGACTACCGATATTTTTGGATAAAAACTGGGATTCGAGAAGCGGCGCAGACGAACTCGCTACGCTCAAACAAGGCTGCTACATCCTGTTTTTATTGCCCAAAATCTTGAAGGTTAATCCCTGCGCGCATGACTCTTTTCTGCGTGATTTGGGAGATAATCGTTTATCGTATCCCGTTCAGTCGTCGTGTCCTATTTTTTGGGACGTTCCACGATATTGAGTTTTTTGCCGAAGGTGCGGGCAAACTCCTTCATAGAGTTACTTACTTCTTCGTTGCCTGTTGCTCGCTTAAAAGTATCACTCATGGAGATAAGGGATTGATAGAAGAAGTGGTTCATCTCTTCAACTGTCATATCCTTTGTCCAGAGGTCGATACGGAGGGATTCTTTTTCAATGTGATCCCAGATAGCCACCATAGCTGACCTAGCCTCTTTACGGCCTCCTCCTGCGCTATCGGTTGCATCCCAATCCATAGCGACAGGGATATGTTCGTTATCAAGGTGAATGCGTAGGTTAATATTTGAGGTTTTAACTGCGTTTTCTTTCATGGTTAAATTATCTTCTGTTGAATGGCAGCCCTTTGAAAGAGCGACCAGCGGCTGAGAATTTAGACATTGTTTTCAACATCTTTTGCATTTGCTCAAACTGCTTTATAAATTGATTAACATCTTGAATGGAATTACCACTTCCTGCGGCGATACGCTGTTTGCGTTTACCATTCATTAGTTTGGGGTTAGAACGCTCTTCGGGCGTCATGGATAAAATGATAGCTTCTACTTTTTTGAAAGCTTTATCATCAATTTCGACATCTTTTAGTGCTTTGCCCATTCCGGGGATCATGGCCGCTAAATCTTTGATGTCACCCATTTTGCGAAGCTGGTTGAGCTGTGCTAAGAAGTCGTTGAAATCGAATTGATTTTTACGAATTTTCTTTTGGAGCTTTTCTGCTTCTTTTTTATCGAATTGGTCTTGTGCGCGTTCTACGAAACTAACGATGTCACCCATACCCAGAATCCGTTGTGACATACGATCAGGGTGGAAGAGGTCGATGGTTTCCATCTTTTCTCCGTAGCTGATAAACTTAATGGGTTTATCGACGGTGTATTTGATAGAAAGAGCCGCACCACCGCGTGTATCACCATCGAGTTTGGTAAGTACTACCCCGTCAAAGTCGAGGCGTTCATTAAAGGCTTTGGCGGTATTGACCGCATCTTGTCCTGTCATTGAATCTACTACGAATAGCGTTTCATTAGGATTGACCGCTTCTTTAATGGCGGCAATCTCGTTCATCATTTGTTCGTCTACTGCCAAACGACCTGCTGTATCGACAATCACTAGATTGTAGCTTTTTTCTTTGGCGTAGTTGATTCCATTGGTAGCAATTTGAACAGGATCTTTATTATCTTCTTCGAAGTAGACATCTACACCAATTTGCTTTCCGAGTATTTTAAGCTGTTCAATTGCCGCTGGTCGATATACATCTCCTGCCACTAATAGAGGACGACGAGAGCGACGAGAACGCGAATAGTTGGCTAATTTTGCTGAGAAGGTGGTTTTACCCGAACCTTGTAGTCCAGAGATAAGCACTACTGCGGGTTTACCTTCTACATCAAAGGTGGCGGCAGTTCCTCCCATGAGATTGGTTAGCTCATCATTGACAATTTTTACCATTAATTGTCCTGGTGCCACAGAAGTAAGTACTTCGCGTCCGAGTGCTTCTTCTTTTACCTTTTGCGTGAACTCTTTGGCAATTTTATAATTTACATCCGCCCCTACTAATGCTCGTCTGATTTCTTTTAGTGAGGAGGCAATGTTAATTTCGGTTATTTTACCTTGTCCTTTTAGGGACTGAAAGGCCTTGTCTAGTTTTTCCTGAAGATTTTCAAACATAATTTATGTAATTGGAGAATGAACTTTTGCGACGTGCGACGTAAATTTAGAAGTTAAGGTTCCATTTTGTTGT
>JAHDCM010000185.1 GCA_020629895.1 Bacteroidota bacterium | reverse complement strand
CTGGATGCATGTGTGGAACTGGAAGAACTTCCATCTCAATTAGAGCAATTAACTCAATTAAAATCGATTTATGTAAAAGAGCTAGATAGTGCCATTGTAAAAGAGCTAGAACAACTATTTCCTACTGCTCGTTTTATGAAGATGGGTTATGATAAGGAAGAAAAAGGAGAAACCTTTGTCTAACTACTTCTCTTTCATAGCTGATTTTTTTCGTTCCATTTGGTCTCGTTGTTTCTTCTTTCTCGTTGTTTTTTTAGTGGCCGATTGAGGTGCTTTTTTCACTTGTATTTTAGGTTTCTGCTTTTGTATGGCTTCCCGATCTTCACTAAATTTAAAGTAAGGCTCCATTTTCTTAAACCAGTCTATTTTTTTCTTCACTTTTTTAGTCAACTCCTCATTGCTTACTGCTAGAGGGAGTGCTTTTTGGTAATAGGTTTGTGCTTGTTTATAAGGGATATATTTGTCTTTATTACTCAAGCCTTTTCCTTGATCTAAAAAATACTTGCCACCTCTACGGTAGGCGATAGCTAGTAACAGACTGTCTCCACCATAACGATATGCTCGTTCTGCCGATTGAATGTCTCGTTCGTGGCGTGGCAGTTTTTGTAAGGCTGCAATGGTATCTGTAAAAGAAAAGACTTCTTTAGCATTTTTTGACTTTGTTAGTTGCTGCTGTACATAAGTCGAGTCAAACTCAAAGCTTTTATGTGATAGCGGGTGTTTGAGTAATTGCCAAGTAGGGTCATTGGGTAAGTGCGTGCTTAAAAAGAAAGTGGGATCGGCTAGGAAATAGGCTTCATTGAAGGCTTGTACAAACTTTCCATTTTTAACTTTGCCTGCTCCCCAAGTGGCATCTACTAAGTGCCATTTGTCATCAATATTGATGGCATTCCAAGCGTGTTGTTCGGTTTTTACTTTTCCAATGATTACGTAGCAATCTATTCCAATGGTATCGCATAGGGCTTTAAACAGTGTGGCATAGCCCATGCAAACGCCTTTTCTTTGTTGTAGGGCTTTTTGGGCTTTTTCTAAACGCATTTCTTCGAGCGTTTTGCCGCCACCATCTTCATAGTTTTTGCCTACATTTTCTTCAAATCGTTCGAGATCGAAGTGAATGTTGTGGGTAATCCAAACGTAGATGCTTCTTGCTAGTTCTGTTTCATTGGTTGCTCCTTCTTGTAGATAGGTAGCTAGATCGTTGATGCTTTGACTGACTGAATCGGGACTTGCTAGGCTGTGTTCGTCAATGAATTGGTAAGGGGAAATAGGTTCGTTGTTTGCTTGTATGTGTTTGTGTGTAACTAAACATAAAAGCAGTAGAGAATACTGTAAGTGTTTCATAATTTATTTTCATAATGGGTTGATATTGGTACGGGTATGAAATAAATATGAATACGGGTAAGTGCTTTATTTGTCGAATACTTGGTAGGTTTTCGCAGATTATCTCGGTATTTTTGATGCAACTAAATTTTAAGCGATTGAGTTATAAACTTTATCATGATATATCTTCCAAAAAACTACCTAAAAGCCAATAGCCTCTATTTGATGAGTAAGGGGTATACAGAAGTGCCTATTGAGTTAAAAGAATGTGTAAAGTTACGCGCACTCAACTTACGTGATAACCCATTGAAAGGCTTACCTCTATGGCTGAAAGATTTACCTTTACTGAGTACACTTATCATTGGTCACGAAAGTCAAGTGCCTATTCCTGATTGGTTAGGAGAGATGCAACAGTTAGAGGAGTTGACTATTAGTTATAACGAACTCAAAGAAGTACCTCCATGTATCGCCCAACTCAAAAATTTGAAGAAATTAAATTTAAGGGTGAATCAATTAGATCAACTTCCTGCGTTTTTATTTGAGTTACCTTTATTACAAGAGTTAAATATTGGTGAGAATCAGATTACAGCTATTCCTGAACAAATTGGACAGCTTCAACAGTTACGACAACTACGTATTCAGCACAATCCGATTACACACCGCCTCCCCAATAGTATGGCACAACTAAAACGCTTAGAGCAGATATATTGGACAGGTGTTCCCATTCAACAATTACCAAGCTCTATTTTATTCTTACCTAATCTGAACCCTTATACTTTTTTAGATGGTAATAGAAATGAGGAATTAGAACGTTTGATAAAGCGTTTTCGTAAACTAAAACCTATTATTAGTCCAGAAGAGATACTAGGTTTAATGCCTTACCTTGAGTTTAGTAATGAAAGTTTATATGGGAGGCATCCAAAAGCTAAACACCCTATTATTCTAAATAAGCGATTTACTAATTTTTTTCACCGCACTCATAAACAAACAATAAGCCCAGAGGATCGACAAACCTTATTTCAATTGATTATTCAACACGAAGATATTCAGGAATTATCACGAGCAGAATTATACCGACTATACAATATCCCTATCGCTATTAGCCAAGCAGCTATTATAAAACAATTACCCAACAGCTTTCCAACACTTGCTGACAAAGAACTGAATGAGAAGGCACAGTTGAGCTTAAAAGGAGAGTTTGCAGAACCAGCATCTATACACCTAAAGTTAGATGCAGGAATAATTCCTTATCAAATAAATGAAATCGGTGCTGAAACAACACATGTTTTAATTAGTACGGAAAATGTAAAACTAAAGGTAGACGAACAAAGACTAGACCTTGTTTTTATCAATCAATCCCAATTACAAGACTACTGGAATAGTGTCGAAATGCCGTATTTGTTGGATAAGACTGAAGTAGATGCTGAAAGCATGGTGCAGATTCGAGAACTACTGACCCATAAAGAAGACCAAAATGTGCTTTTAGGGCTTCAGATGTTAGAAGGACTAGGGCTGCCAGATGAATTAGTAACCTATGTTTTTTGTAATTATAAAATTAGTCCAAATAGATATATTCAACAACAAACAAAATGGTTATTACAACACTTTGGCAGTGAGAAACTGCGCGCAAACTTAGAAATGGAACTGTCTTTGGCAGCGTGGGGAATGAAGGGTAAAGAGGTAGAAAGTCGGGTACAATATTGGGTAGAAATTGCGGATTTGGATGCGTTTGCAATATACTATTACCTCTACAAAAAAGATAAACTAACCGTTGACTATCTCTTTAATTACGAGGGAGGAGAGGAACAAATTGTTCGAGATGCCTTGATTGATTTAGTGAAAGGAGACGAGTTGGTGATTGAACATTTTACCCACCTAAAAAAGCTCCCCCATTTTGTCTATGAATTAAAAGAAATAGGCGGGTTGAAATTGAACCGCAGTGAGATGACCTCCCTGCCAGATGGGATCAGCCAATGGACACAACTCAAAAGTATCGTCCTGACCTCCAATTCAAAAATGTTTGAGTTGCCTAGTGATTTTACGCAATTACATAACCTTGAGCAATTCGTTATCGAAGGTTCTGCCCTTCATCAACTTCCCGAAGATATAGGAACACTTACCAAACTCAAAAAGGTCATCCTTTATGTCTGTTATCAATTAAAAATAATACCCGATTCCTTCTTTCAACTCCCACAATTAGAAACGTTACATTTAAAAAATACAGGGATTACAACTCCGATTTATCAAATCGAACAATTACAAACACTTAAAGAATTAGTATTGAAAGAATTTCGATTTGATATTATCCCTTTCCAACAAATTTATAACTTAAAGAAACTAGAGGAGTTAGTCATTAGTGATATTTACAAAAAACGAAATGAAATACCTGAATATATCCCCGATGGAATTGCTCAATTAACCCGTTTAAATAGCCTAGCGTTTTTTAATAGCCCTATCAATCAACTTCCAACTGATTTAGGAGAACTTCAGCATTTAGAAAAATTGGAAATTGCCAATTGTCACCAATTAGAAACTCTACCAGATTCATTGGGAGAGTTAAGTCAGCTCAACTATTTTCGTTTATACGCTGATAAAATTGATCGCTTTCCCCTACAAATCTACCAACTAAAAAAACTAGAAACATTAGATCTTGACCACAGCCAATTACGGGAACTTCCTGATGGGATTGGCGCGTTACAACAACTGAAAATACTCAAGTTAAGAAATAACCACCTCACAAAACTACCTGAGGATATAGGTTTATTACAACAACTAAAAGAACTTGATATTAGCCATGCGAATAATTTGCGAACAATACCAAAAAGTATGTACCAATTACAACAATTAAGACTTATTAAGGCACGCGGTTTGTCTCAAAAAATAGTACATCGCTTGAAGAAAAATCTACCCAATTGTAATGTAGATATAATGGCATAAATTATTTACTCATTAAAATGTTTTATAAAATAGCTCTATTCATTCATTAAGACGTTTTACAAAACGTCTCTACTCACTCATTATAACCCATGCTCCCTAACAATCACCAAGAAATAACAAAACTTGATTTAAGTCATGCATCACTATTTCGATTACCAAGTCAAATAGAGGAATGTCAAAAATTAGAAGTACTAAATCTCGAAAATAATGACCTTCGTTCACTGCCTTCAGAAATAAGAAAACTCACCAATTTACGCGAGTTGTACATTGGTAAAAACAACATCAAAAAAATACCCGAATGGATCAAAGAACTGACCCAACTCGAAGTGTTTAGTTTACACAATTCACGTCTTGAAAAGTTTCCCTCAGCCATTTTAGCACTTCCCAATCTAAAACAATTATACTTACAAGGAAACTGGTTTGAGGAAGTACCTGATGAATTATGCCAACTCACCAAGCTAGAAGTACTCGATTTAAGTAGCCATAATATTGAAAAATTCCCCCAAGAGATCGGGCGATTAAAAAAACTCAAAGTACTCAAACTCAGTAGTGGTAGTTTTGGCCCACTTCCTGAAAGTTTGCAGAACTGTACACAACTAGCATACCTAGACCTAGTATATTTTAAGCATAACCAAAACTGGCCGATATGGCTGACACAATTTCCACTCAAAGAACTTCGCTTAGGAAGCTATAAAGTGCAACTCCCTAAGCAGCTAGAACGCCTACAATTACTCGAAAAACTATACATACGAGATACAGAGCTAGAAAAGCTTCCCAATAGTTTATTTGCCCTTTCCAAGCTAACAGAGCTAGAGGTGATAGACACCCAGATTACACATATTCCCGCAGACATCCTCCAACTAAAACAACTCAAAGTCCTTGACCTAAATCGAAATAAACTGGACACCTTTCCCTCCATTTTATTACAACACCCCTGCTTAGAAGTACTCAATCTCAACCATAATCTAATCACCTCCATCCCAACCGAAATTAACCAATTACAAAGCCTCAAAAAACTATGTGTTAGTGATTGCAAAATAGACCAAGCCCTTCCGCAAAGCATTACCCAACTCCCTCATTTAGAATTATTAACCTTAGATGGCAATCCTACACAATTCTTTTCTTCCGATTTATTGAGCAAAGAAAACTTTACCTACATGACGTGGAGAGTAAATCAAACTGATCCTATTAAAAAGAAAATAGATTTACTAAAAACATTTGACGCACTGCTGGCACCACAACCACTATCGCGCTATATGCCCTATATTCAAAAAGGATACAAACTACTCGAATTTGCACACCCTGAAGGAAACAAATCGTTAGCAATTACAACAAAAACCCGTCAATTTATTTGCCAGTTAAACAAACTAGCTCTTAGCGATCAAGAATTAAAACGAATGCAGACACTTGTATTTCAACTTCCAGAAGTCGCGCAAATCAGCCAGCCAAACCTCCTGCAACTACTTCCAAAAGCTCCTGCATATCTATATACCGCTATCCTAGAGCAACTACCCAAAAATGAACCAACACTAACCACAAATCCCCTTCAAAAAGGACATTGTTTACTTATAAAAGGAAAGATTAGTCAAGATAAAACGCATATCAAAGAACAACTAGCAACAGTCGATATTACTTGTGTCAATCGCTATAATAAACAAGTGACCCATCTTTTATTGGGTAAAGGAAGCAAACTTACCAAAGCCGAACAAGCAGCAAAGGGACTCATTTTTATTACCGAAACCCAACTCAAAACCTTTTTAAATGAAATAGATACCCCTTATTTACTAGAAGAAGAAGCCTCGCGAAAAGAACAAATTCAACAAGTAAAAGCACTCTTATATAGTAGCGAGGAAGCCAATGTTGCTATTGGTCTCCAAATGCTCGACGGACTCGGTCTACCCGACGAACTCATCACAATCGTTTACATCACCTTTAAAGTTTCCAAAGACAAATCACAACGTCAAGCCGCCAAAAAACTACTACAATTGTACGGTTCTGAATCACTTCGAAAACTATTAAAAGATAGAAAAAAATTATATGCAGATGATGCTAACAGAAGCTTTGGACAAGTGAATGCTGACCGTATTGAAAATGCTGCCAATAAAGGAAACCTAGATATATTCGAATTATATTACTATCATTTCAAGCAAGGAGGATCAAGCCAATATGAGCTATATCAATATTGTCCCCTAGATGATCTCGAACGCCAAAAAGAACTGTTACGCCCTTCTTATTATGATGATGCACAAGAAATTACACTAGATGGGGAATATAAACTGACCCGCTTTTTACCTGCTCTCTATCTATTTGAAGATTTGCAAAAACTAAAATTAAAAAATACCGAATTTGAAGTGCTTCCAGATGGGATTGCACAACTCAAACAACTCAAGTCATTAGAAATAGACGATAGAAAACTTAAACAATTACCCGCCGATTTTTGCCAACTCAAACAATTAAACAAACTAACATTGGGCAATTGTGAGTTAGCGCATCTACCCGAACAAATACACCAATTAATAAACTTAAAACACCTTGACATAAGCTGTTGTGACAAGCTAATGCAACTCCCCAAAACAATAGCCCGACTTCCCCAACTTAAAGACCTTTTTCTGTATAAGCTAAATATCACACAACTTCCAAAAGAAATAGCAACACTTTCATCACTAGAGGCATTAACAATATGGGAGCTTCCAATAGCTGAACTACCTATAAATATGGGAGAACTATCGAGCTTAAAAACATTGTTGATGTATAAAAATGAAAATATATCAGCCCTTCCCACTTCTCTAACAAAACTGCAATCACTAGAAAAACTGACGCTGGAACGTTGCAGAGGTTTGGTACAATTTCCCAAGCACATATACCAACTAAAAAATCTCAAAATACTAGATATAAGCGACAATAACTGGACAGAACTACCAAGCGGTATCTCCCAACTTCAACAACTAGAAGAACTAAACCTGAATGGTGGAAAGCTGACTTCCTTACCTGATGATATTACACAATTAACCAATCTCAAAATGCTCAATATCGCCTTCAATAGAGAGCTTACATCCATCCCTGATAATATCGCCCAACTCTCCAATCTGGTAGAAATAACCGCTTATTTGATTCCCAAAGAATCCAG
>JAHDCM010000184.1:1606-7420 GCA_020629895.1 Bacteroidota bacterium | reverse complement strand
CTTGTTCAAAAAAGGAATTGGAAAAATGTATATTATGCGGTAAGACGGTGGAACGGTGGAACGATTTACGGTGGAACGGTGGAACGATTTACGGTGGAACGATGGAACGATTTACGGTGGAACGGTGGAACGATTTACGGTGGAACGATGAACGTAGAGGCGCAAGATTTTGCGCCTCGCGCCAAAACGTCAAACGTAAATCGTTCAAACGTAAATCGTTCCACCGTTCAACCATCGTCAACCGTTCAAACGTCCTGCGTGAGGGATAGTAGTGGTAGCTTGACGAAATAGTGACTTTGTGAAGCAAGGACTAGCGGGGCTGACAGCGGAAGACACCGCTAGAACTATGCTGAACTAGTGACTATGAGACAACTACAAGCGGATAGCCCGACCCCATTTTTCTCGTTTTTGCCTGAGTTTCTGCGAGGACGCAGGAACGGGCAAAAACGAGAAAAATGGGGACACGCCCAACTATTGGATACGAGCTTGAAAGCATTCATTTTATGATAATTGATTAGTAACAGTTAGAGAAGCAAAAACAAACATCACCTACTTTTAACATGATGAACAAAACGATTTTATCTTTTTTATGCCTTTTTTGGAGTGTTCAAATAGGCATAGCACAGGAAATATTTTATAACGAGTGGATAGATTACGACAAAGAGTACCTAAAAATCAAAGTCGCTGAAGATGGTGTTTATCGAATTAGTGCCGACTTATTGGCTGATCATAATTTCCCTTTAGATGCTAGTCATTATAAGTTGATGTACAAAGGAGAAGAAGTGCCGATATTTAGTTCTACTGATGGCAACATGAATAGTCAAGATTATTTCGAATTTATTGGGCGCAAAAATGATGGCAGATTTGATACGCAGTTATATGCGGCTCCGGGTCATCAGCCAAGCCCCTATACTAGTTTATTTAGCGATACAAGTATCTATTATTTAGTGTATGATGAGGCTGCAAGCCCTCAACGTATTGTTTCTCAGACCAATAATATCATTAATCCTCCTGCAAAAGAAACGTTCTTTTACTATACTTCTCAGGTCAATTTTAACAATAGTTACAATTCGGGAGAGCCGCGCAAAATTGCCTCTTCTAATTCGATTGCTCCCGATTTTACGAAAGGAGAAGGTTATGTTAGTAATGCCATTTCTTCGAGTCGCAGTACTCCTACTAATTTTTACATCCCTACTCCTGCTGCTTTTTCAAGCGGTGAAAATGCGGTTGTTGATTTGAATTTGATCGGTAAGTTTGATGTATTTGGGGTGAAGCAAGATCATCCTTTTAATATAACGATTGATGACGAGCTATATGTGTCCAGTTGGTTTGAAGCACATAACATTTATCCCGTTAACTTTGAGGTGCCTGTTAATCGCTTGGGTGAACAGAATACGATTATTTCGATAAAAGCCTTGAATGACTCTATTGCTAATGTTATGATGGTGGGTTATGTGCAACTTACCTATCCGCGTTTATTTGACTTTGCAAATACCGAAGCATTAGAGTTTGTACTAGAAGATAATACCGATAAATACCTCGAAATAGAAAACTTTAATGGCGGGAATAACCCCGTCGTTTATGATCTTACTAATAATTGGCGGTTGATTCCTGCTTATGATGCAATTAATGATGTGTATAAAATTCGGTTGCCAGCAGGAAGTGATTCCTCTATACCTAGACAACTGTTTATTATTAGTGAAACAGGAGTAAATACAATTGATCAACTGGAGGTTCGACAGTTTACCAATTTTAATGCTCTTCAAAATCAAGGTAATTATCTAATCATTACACATCCCTCGCTACGTGAAGGAGAGGTTGATCAAGTAGATCGGTACGCTAATTATCGTCGAAGTGAGCAAGGAGGCAGCTATGATGTAGTAGAAGTTAATATTGAGGAACTATATGATCAATTTGCTTGGGGTATTCGCAAGCATCCATTGTCTATTCAGAACTTTATTGCTCACGCGCTGCTTTATTGGGATACGCCACCCGCCTATTTATTATTATTAGGAAAATCGCTGAATTATACAGCTCATCGTACTACTGGCACTTTCGAAAAATGCCTAGTACCTACTTATGGGCTAACTCCTTCTGATATTATGCTTACTGCCCCTCGTAAAACGGCGTTTAAGCAGCAAATAGCAACGGGACGCGTTCCTGCACTAACGCCCAATGATATACGTATTTATTTGGATAAAGTGGAGGAATATGAAGCACTGCAAAATAGCGCGATTTGTAACCCACAAGATCGTTTGTGGATGAAGGATGCCTTGCATATTGCGGGCGGAAATGACTTAACAGAATCGGAAGAGTTTTTGAGTTATTTATACAAGTATGAAAAACTGTTTGAAGGGGTGCAAAATGGCGGAAATGTGGTACATACTTATAATAAAAATAGTGAAGAGGTCATTGACCTAGAAGCGCAATTAGACCCCTATATCAATAATGGTTTGTCAATGATTACCTTTTTTGGACACTCTTCTGCTGCTGGTTTTAGTGTAGGGCTTAAAGCCCCTGAATTTTATCAAAACGAAGGAAAATACCCCTTTATACTCACAGGTTCCTGTCTGGTAGGAGATATTCACTCTTATTTTGAAGAAGATGGGGAGGTTATTCGTTCTTTATCAGAAGAATATATCTTCGCCGAAGATCGAGGAGCGATTGGTTTCTTAGCTTCTGTGACACTAGGGTTTGGTATTTATTTAGATCGTTACATGACCGAATTTTATGAAAATTTTTGTGGGCCGTATTATAATCAGCCTATCGCTCTAAATATCAAAGAAACAGTCAATGCCCTCAATCAACAAGGCAATAATGGGTATATAAAAAGTACGATTCAGGAATATACGTATGCGGGCGATCCTGTTATTATTATCAACTCTTGGAAAGAACCCGAATATGCGGTCAAAGAATCAGATGTTTATTTTGATCCTCCTCAATTGAGCACCAACTTAGATTCCTTTGCAGTCAATGTGGTTGTTACCAATCTAGGAAAAGCTAGTACCGACTCGGTATGGGTACAAATAGACCGTCAATATCCTGATGGTTCTTCAGAAGTAGCCCTCCGCAAGCAGTTTCCGACTATTGCCTATATTGATACCTTATCACTTTATCTACCTATTGGTTCTGAAGAATCGGTAAAAGGAGAAAACACCTTTACAGTACATGTAGACTATGACAATGACTTTCCTGAAGGCTGTGAAGATAATAATAGCATCTCCAAAACGGTTTTTGTACTTTCTGATCTACTAATTCCGTTAGCTCCTTGTGACTTTGCCATTGTCAATAATCCCAATGTCACCTTATATGCTTCTACTGGACAACCAGTACTAGAGCCTCTGAATTATATTATCGAAATAGATACTTCGCGCCTGTTTAATAATCCGATGCGCCAAGTGGTTAGTAGCGAAGGAGGCGTTATTCAATGGCAGCCCAATCTGACCTTTAAAAACAATACCGTTTATTATTGGCGAACAAGTAAGGAACCCGATAGTAATGGTTTATACAATTGGCAATATAGCTCTTTTATATATGATGAGGCTGGAAGAAGTGGCTGGAATCAATCTCATTTTTACCAATTTCAACAAGATACATACAGCAACTTTTTGATTGACAGTGCCAGCAGAGACTTTGGCTACCAATTTATAGAAAACCAAATACAACTATTTGCGGATTATGATAATTTCTCTGGAAATGGAGGAACACTTAATAATGGGTTACTAAGCGAAGGTTCTTGTTTGAGAAATGAATGTGCCAACGGCATTAGCTTTTTCGTATTTCGTCCAGGTGAAATATTAGAACCTATCTTTTCGGTACTGAATGAAGGGGGGGGAATATGTAATGGCATTGGAAGTTATGGCAACACACATTGTAAAACAGGTGTATTAAGTAATATCGAATTTAATACCGACGAAGAGGATCAACTAGCAGCTATGATTGACTTTGTGACCAATACCATTAAAGATGGTTATTATGTAGGGGTAATGAGTATTCAAAATCACCACCTCGAAGATATGGACCCACAATATCGCACGCCCCTACTCACTTTCTTTGAATCCATAGGCATTGCGCAAGCCCAATTGGCAACGGTTAGTAATGTGCAATCATTTATTGCTTGGGGACAAAAAAATCGAATCAACTACCCTTCCAAACTTAGAGTAGGTACGATTGATCCGTTAGCAGGTATAACCAAAGATTCTATCGAACTAAATTTACTAGTCAAGGAGGCACAACCGCTTGGTTCTTTTTATTCCCCTCCTATTGGGCCAGCTACTAATTGGTCAGAAGTAGTGTGGGATTTTAGTGCTGGTACAGGAACCAATAGCGAGGTAGCCATCAACCTTTATGCGATAGTAGATACAGGACAAATTTTACTAGATACCTTTGACGGCTTGACAGGACAAGCAGATATTAGTTCGGTCTCTTCTACCACCTATCCTTTTTTACGTTTAGAAGCCATTATAAGCGATGAACTCTACGAACAAGCTCCACAATTGAATTACTGGCGCATCCACTTTGACCGCGCCCCTGAAATTGCCCTTAGCACCAATGACCATTATGTGTTTGAAAGTGACACTGTCAATCAAGGCGGTAACATCCATCTCGAAATGGGCTTATGGAATGTCGAAGCAGTCAAAACCGACTCTGTACTAATTGCTTATACGATTATCAATGATAAAAATGAGATAGATACAGTGATTTACAACTACGAAGCTCCTATTGAACCTGGCCGCATGATAACGACCAATTTTGACTATCTAACAGAAGGATTAACAGGTAGTAATATGCTTCAAATCGAAATCAACCCCAATCAAGAGCAAGCCGAAAAGATGATCTTTAATAACCTGCTCTTTCAGCCCTTCTTTGTCTTAGGAGATGCCATCAATCCACTCATGGATGTTACCGTAGATGGACGACATATTATTGATGGGGAACTCATTTCGGCAAAACCGACCTTCGTGATCCAACTAAAAGACGATAACGACTTCCTAGCTCTTGATAATCCTGATGACTTTAGTCTCTTTATTAAATATCCAGGGGAAGATGGGAAATTAGGGGAAGAAGTAGCAATACCAATAAGTAGTGAAGAGATTACCTTTATTCCTGCCACGCAGAACGATGCAGAAAATGGTAAAAATGTGGCGACGATCGAATATCGACCCTGTTTTGAAATAGATGGGATTCACCAAATATTGATCAGTGCAACCGACAGAAGCGGCAACAAATTTGCAGGACAACGCTATGAAGCAACCTTTCAAATCGCCACCCGTTCTGCTATTTCGAAAGTCCTCAATTACCCCAATCCATTCAGCACCTCCACCCGTTTTGTATTTTACCTAACAGGCTCCCAAGTACCCGAATACCTGAAAATACAAATTATGACTCCTTCAGGAAAAGTAGTTCGAGAAATAGCAAAAGAAGAATTGGGAAATATTCATATCGGCCAAAACATGACCGATTTTGCTTGGGATGGAACAGATATGTTTGGAAACCGCCTAGCGAATGGCGTTTATTTATATCGAGTGATTACCCGAAATCAGGAAGGAGCCGATATGGAAGAACTAGAAACAAATGCTGATACCTACTTCAAAAATAATATTGGCAAAATGTATTTAATGCGCTAGTAGGGACGACCCTTGTGGTCGTCCTTCTCCACCCCCCTGTGGTTATCTTTCTCCAACCCCTTGTGGGCATCCTCCAAACTCTTGTAGGTATCCATAACTCTTGTTGGACATCATTAGCGGAAGAGCAAAAGACATACAACAAACTGGGCAACCACAACGGTTGCCCCTACGTGGTTAAACATTAAAC
>JAHDCM010000184.1:0-1506 GCA_020629895.1 Bacteroidota bacterium | reverse complement strand
CATACAACAAACTGGGCAACCACAACGGTTGCCCCTACGTGGTTAAACATTAAACCTAAAATGCATTACATCACCATCCTCCACCACATACGCCTTCCCTTCTACGCCTAATTTACCTGCCTCCTTCACTGCCTTTTCCGAACCATATTCACAGTAATCGGCATACTTAATCACCTCTGCCCGAATAAACCCCTTTTCAAAATCGGTATGAATAACCCCCGCTGCCTGCGGTGCTTTCATCCCCTCACGAATCGTCCAAGCACGCACCTCTTTCTCGCCAGCCGTAAAATAAGTAATCAATTTTAGCAAACTATAACACGATGTAATCAATTTGTTAATACCTGGATTATTCAGTCCCATCATCTCCAAAAATTCTTGTCGCTCCTCATAAGTCTCCAACTGTGCAATTTCGGCCTCCATTTTCGCACTAATAATCAATACTTCTGCATCTTCATCTTTCACCGCCTCCATCAAAGCTGCCGTATGTTCATTCCCATCCACCACACTATCCTCATCCACATTACACACATACAATATCGGCTTAATCGTCAACAAATTAATATCCTCCACAAAGCGAAATTCCTCCTCCTCCACAGGCGTAGAACGAGCCGATTTACCCTCCTCCAAATGCGCCTTAAACACCTCTAAAACCTCCAAGCCCTTCTTAATCTCCTTATCATTCGACTTCACCAATTTCTGGTACTTCGCAATCTTTTTCTCTACCGCCTCCAAATCTTTCAACTGCAATTCAATATCAATAATCTCCTTATCTCGAACAGGATCAACCGACCCATTCACATGCACCACATTCCCATCCTCAAAACAACGAACCACATGCACAATCGCATCCGTATCCCGAATATTCGCCAAAAACTGATTTCCCAATCCTTCTCCCCTACTCGCTCCTTCCACCAAACCAGCAATATCGACAATCTCAACAGTAGTTGGCATAATACGCTGTGGATTCACCAACTCTGCCAACTTCGACAAACGTTCATCAGGAACATTCACCACCCCAATATTCGGCTCAATAGTCGCAAACGGATAATTAGCAGCCAATGCCTCCGCATTCGACAAACAATTAAATAAAGTAGACTTTCCAACATTTGGCAATCCTACAATTCCACATTTCAATCCCATGATAAAACAGTTATTTTTCTTTATTCGTTAACAATAAGTAATTGGGCGTGTCCCCATTTTTGCCAATCAACCTGTTATGTTTCGTGTAAATGCCAAGCCTTACCTACTCACACCTTCCTTTCAACCTGACAGGTTTCGATTGGCAAAAATGGGGTCGGGCTATCCGCTTGTAGTTGCCTCACACCCACTTGTTCAGCATAGTTCTAGCAGTGTCTTCCGCTGTCAGCCCTGCTAGTCCTTGCTTCACAAAGTGGCTGTTTCACCAAGCTACCACTACTATCCCTCACGCGAAAAACGTTTGAACGGATAGACGATGGAACGTCAAACGATAGACGATGGAACCTTAATCGTCAAACGTTCAAACGT
>JAHDCM010000183.1:3510-7447 GCA_020629895.1 Bacteroidota bacterium | reverse complement strand
ATCAAAACGTCAACTGCAAATAGGTAGACCAGCGTCTTCCTGTTCCAAAAAACACTTCTACCTGATCAAGATCAAAACCAGAGCGTGTACTCGCATCCGAGATATAATTTAAGTCTGTTACATTCAGCAGACTTGCACCCCATTTTGCTCGCAATTTCTCACCAAGCTTAAAACGATAGCCCGCATGAATATCAAATAAAGTATAACTAGGCAATTGCCAAGATTCACGATCTGCATTCATTCCTGTTAAGCGATCAGGAGAAAAATCGGCAAAGTTTTTACCAAAGTAAGTGCCTTTAAAAGTAATATTAGCACCTTTAAATGGTTCGAAACGCAAACTTGAACCAAATTGTAATTGGGCGGCATCTCCTACATGTACACCATTCGCACTAAAAGCAATATCTTGCCCCTCTACTGATAAAGAAGCCGAATCTGTTTGCCAAGTCCAGTCACCTACCGACGCCAAACCTTCCCACTTAATTTTTTTAGGCACAATTTCATAGGCAAAATCCAACTCAACTCCTCGATGAATAGCTTTTAAACCAGAAACATTTGCAGGTACTCGTTCCTCTTCATTAGTAGGAGAAGGAACCGTTGTAGTAAGTGGTTTATTAAGCCAGACAGTGTTATAAGCATTGGCGTTTAAGGCAAATCGTGAATTGGCAAAACCATAGCCCAACTCAACAGCAATAATTTCTTCATTCACAAAATTATCATACTGCGCACTTGAACGACTATCAAATACATTATTAAAACCAGGTGCTTTATTCAAATACCCTGTATTAAAAAACACATTCATTCGATCCGTAAAATTCCAGTTTAAACCAGTTTTAGCGGTAAAACCAGGAATATTAACTGCTGCAAAAGTGCTATCCGTAGGCAAATAGGTAATCATTTTGTAGTTTGATAAGGCTCCACTTACATTAAAAAAAGCAGAAATAATATCATTTTTATACTCTGCTTGCGCGAACAAACCACCCCATTTCACCAAACCATCATAATTATAATCTATCGTATCACCCACCATTTTCTGATTGGTTTCACTACCAAAATAAGCACCTCCTAATAAATCTTCTACGGTACGATAGTGGAAACCACGATAACTACGTAGGTCAATTCCTCCTGATAAATTCCAATAAGGATTGATCTCATAATCAAAGGTCGAAAGCAAACCGTACCAAAAGTGGCTATTTACAGAGCGTCGTAAAATATTGGCAGTTGCACAAGGCGCACAACCTGTAATAGGATTTGATTGGTTAGAATTATACACCGATTGAATGTCTAATTGACCATCGCTCATAATGCCAAAACCCGACCCCGAACTAGCCACTCCACCACCTCTACCTACTGAAAGATAAGCAACATTAGAAATACTTAGCTGATTATTGACCGTCCAAAAATCACGTAAAGTGAACTGTGGTTTGTGATAAATATTTTCACGAGAATTAAGAGCCATTGCTTCCGAATCCCCATTTCTTTGCAAATTACCCCAATGCGGATTATATCGAATCCCATAGTCCCCTCTCGTAACAACGGCTGTATCTACAAAGGTATATTGTGCTTGGCGTATTGCCTCCTCACTCAAACCCAAAGCGGCTAATTCTCCCTCGTATTGCTCTTGGCTAATATCATTTTGGCTACGTTGTGTCATCAAACGATATAAGGCATCACTTCCTTCAAACATATTGGCTGCAAAGCCTTTATCAAATACGGCAATACGTTGTTTGAAAGAACGCTGCCCATGACTTTGTGGCGCACCTACAACGGATAAACCAATCGTATGCTTCCCCCAAGAACGTTCTAACTTAGCGAAGTAAAACCATGCTTTCGTCCAGGTTTGATCTACCCAACCATTTCCACGACGGTAAGAGCCTGTAAAAGTAAGTCCCCAACCACTTGGTAAACGTCCCGTAGAACCAGCAATACGCGTTTGTGAAAAACCCGCAGTACCAATGGTTTGTTTTACACTAAATCTTCGTTTACTCTCAATCCCTTTAGTTAGCAGGTTAATAGTTCCTCCTACGGAAGGTAAAGCCAGTTTAGAGGCTCCTAGCCCGCGTTGTACTTGCATACTGCGCGCTACACTTTGCAAGCCCGACCAATTTGACCAGTAGACCCAACCATTTTCCATATCATTGACGGGTACTCCATCAATTAATACAGCCACATTTCGTTGGCTAAATCCACGAATCGTAATCCGCGCATCGCCATCTCCTCCTCCTTGTTGGGTGGCATACACTCCAGGAGTAGAGTTAAGCACTTGTGGAAGGTCTTGCATCCCTATTTCCCCTTGTATTTTTTCTAGTGGAACGGTACTAAAGGCAACAGGTGTCTCCCGACTACGTGCCACATCAGCAGTAATTTCCAGTTCTTCCATCAAAATACTGCTTTCCGAAAGGGTAAAATTTAAATTGACGGTGCCATCAGAAAGGGTAATGGTACTCGTATCATTGACATACCCCACATAAGAGGCAACTATTTGATACTCACCTGGAGCTAACTCTAACTCATAATATCCATCTACATTCGTAACGGTTCCTGCTTCTCCTGCTCGAACAGTTGCGCTAATGAGTGTCTCTTGGCTCACCGCATCCTTTACCACTCCTTTAAGAGTGACCTTTTCTTCTTGCGCCCAAATGCTTGTCGCCAATAGTAACAAGCATATTGTGAGGAGTAGATTTTTCATAATTAAATTGGTTTTAGGAAGGAGTCAGGCTTCAGGCTTCAGGCTTCAGGTTCAATAAGCCTGACTCCTGTAAGCTGACTCCTGAAACCTAAATTTTATTCAACAATAAACTTATCATACGACTGCATACCATCTTGGTAGCTTGTTTTTACGAAGTAAGTACCAGTAGGTAAATTCTCTAAGTTTACTTTTTGCTCGGTAGAAAAAACAGGAGTACCGTGTACTAATTGACCAGAGATATTATAAATCTCAATCGTATTGATTACAACAGGAGAAGTAACTTGAAATTGTCCGCGGTTAGGATTTGGGAAAAGCTCTAAACGAGCATCAACAATACGGTTATCCTCGTTAAATCCAACTCCTGCACATTCGCAGGTATGTGATCCTAATTCTGTAAATACATTGATACCTAGTGTATCCCATTGTTCAGCAGGATTAAAACCATTCGGGTTTTGTGACACTCCTGATTTTACAGATGGTTTACGAATCATGGTATGATTAGCTGTCCACCAAGTACAATCAAAATCGCCCGCAAAACAGGTGTAAGGAGGATAAGCAGGATTGCTAGGCACTGGATTATCTGTCCAAGCACGCATACGCACACCGTCTACATCCGCTCCAATACCAATTTGTGCAAAGATGTCTACAAAAGCACCATAAGGGATAGTCGAGTCATCGCTGATTTTGTTGAGCGAAATGGCATCGTTTCCGTTATGATATAAGGTTCTGTTATTGTCGTACACAGGTGAATAAAAAGCATCTGCTTTTTCCATAAGTCCTTCAAAAACACAAGTATCTTGCCCTGTTTGTGTACAATCGCGCTTGTCGAGTACCATTACATAAGTGCCATACGACTCAATGGTTCCTGATAAGTCTAATGCATACAAATCAGAGTAGGTCGCATTTCCATTTGACCAGCGAATGATACGATAATCAGATAAGTCAATTGCTTCCTCTGTTGGATTGTAAATTTCTAATGCTTTGTTGTTATTTGATCCTTCTATATATTCTGAAATGAAGAGATCACTACAATCTTGTGCTTGTGCAAAAAAGCCACAACAGGCTAATAAAAGTGTAAAGAGTAATGTTTTTTTCATGTTAATTTATTTTTTTATGCGACGTGCAAGATGCGACGTGCGGGGATGAATGATTACGATTTATGGTTGAACGATTTATGGTTGAACGGTTGAACGATGTAGAGGCGCAAGATTTTGCGCCTCGCGTTAGCACGTAACGTCAATCGAAAATCGT
>JAHDCM010000183.1:2099-3410 GCA_020629895.1 Bacteroidota bacterium | reverse complement strand
GTGGCATCTTGTTTCAATAAAAATAGGGACACGCCCAAAAAAGAAATCAGTTAATGAGGTTTATCTACCACTAATCATAAACTTCCTTACGGCATCGTTGATGTGTAATAAATACACGCCCGATGGAAGGGTACTTACATCAACTGCAAAGCGTTCTTCTTGTTCGTGCTTACCAAGTGTACGTTGATAGATTACACGACCAGTAATATCGGTAATATAGATATTGAGGTCTTGTGTATAATCGGCTTTAAAGGTAACGTTAATCGAGTTTGCGGTTGGATTCGGGTATAATTGTAATTGATTGATAATGCGATCATCGCTGACAAATACCACTGAATCGGCTAGTACAGTTCCTCCATTTTCGAGGTAACGAGCCACCCACTCTTGGTAGTATTGGTTGGCGATATTGGCATCGTGAATGATGAGGGTATTTTCATCACCACGAAGGTTGGCACCATTTGACCAGTTGTGAGAACCTGTTAGTACTAATGGATCTTTGTCGAGTGAGTGTGGATCAACAATCATGTATTTGTGGTGTAATTGATAGCCTGCGTCATGATCAAGTACATGTGTGTCAAATAATGGATTGGTGAGGATAGAAAATGGAATCGAATCGGAACCGCCTGATTTGTCGAAAAGACCTGCTACAAAGGCATAGTCGGGGAAATTGGCTTGGGCTAAGATAGCATCAGCAATTTCGGGACGGGTAAACGATAAGATACTGAAGTATAAATCGTCTTCGGCTGAGTCGGCAGTACGGATAATTTGTGGATTCACATTATCGGATGGGCTGAAGAATAGTTCTACCCGCTTTCCACCAATATTGAATTCTTTTGGGGTGTTGTTTTTCTTGTAAGCTCCGAAGGTTCCTCCTAGCATTTCTTCAAACTCAATGGTGTACACTTTTGCCAAACTTTGATCTTGGATAATGACCATATTATTGGCAGCGGTGTTGAGCTGTTGGTTGGTAAAGTTGGTGGCTCCTGTCCATACAAGTGGGTCATTTGGATCTTCTGAGTCGGCATCAATAATCAGCAGTTTGTTGTGCATCAAACCAGAAAACTCTCCTTCTGCGGGTTCTGGACGGCGGCTTACTTCTCCTGGAAGGCTTGCTACTGTTGCATCTGAAATATCGGTATGTACCACAAAACGCATGCGTACTCCTCTATCACCTGCATCTTGTAGGAAGTCGATAATGCTATTGATATTGTCGATGGTGTAGAATGCCATATCAATCGAATACTTGGCGCGTTTGATATAAGCTCTTATGGTATCATCGAAAGCAAACTCTAGGTATTTGGCTTCTTCGAT
>JAHDCM010000183.1:0-1999 GCA_020629895.1 Bacteroidota bacterium | reverse complement strand
CTCCAGTAATTAATAAACTGTCCCCTCGTTGTGCTGTACCTACTTCATCAGGTGCATAAACAGCAATACCAGCGGTTTCATCTTGCATATAGCGGATGACACCAAGTTCGTCACCATTGGTAATAATTCCTCTTACTGTTACCTTTCCTCCTATTGGTACCTGACGTGCTTCGGCAATGGTTATTTCATCTCCTCCTCCTGGCGGGTTTATAACTCCCCCTAAATCAAGGTCGTTTCTACTACGTGGAAGCAGTTGATAAGTCTCTCTAAATTGTCCCATAATACCAATAACATACGTTTCTCCTGTTGGAATAGCTGCATCTACGATGTCAGTACGGCTATCAATGCGCACTTCTCCTGAAGATTCGGTATCATCGGAAATGACATAATTGGTCGCTCCTTCAAAAGCCCCTCCTGCATCAGCGAAGATAACTTGATCTACCTTCACTAATTGTCCTTCGTAAGACTCTTGGAAGGCAGTGGCGACATCTAGTTCCTTTGGGGCTGGTAATTCATTGCCTGAACTTAATACTTCAAAGCTAAAGTCGCCATCATCTACAATTTCTAGTAATTCGTTATAAACAGTTAGTTGTCCTTTTACTGCTACTTTGTCTCCGGGGCTAACGCCTTCGGCAAAAGCAGTTACGAATACGCCCACACCTGCTGTTTCATCTTGGATATAACGAATATTTCCAAATTCGGCCCCTGTGGTTACGATTCCTTCGACCATCACTGTTTCGCCTGCTACTTTTTGGCGAGCTTCGGCAATGGTAATCACTTTGTCTTCTCCACCTGTATTGCCTGCTTTCAAACCTAAATCGGCTAAGTTACGTGGCAATAATTGGTAAGTTCCTTTAAATTCTCCCAATACTCCCACAACGGTTTGCGCACCATCGGGAATGGTTTCTCCTGCAATATCATCGGTACGCGAATCAATGCGCACTTCTCCGCTTCCACTGTCTCCGTTAATCACATAATTGGTTGACTTGGCGAAGGTGCCTCCAACCTCTTCATAAAAAACATCTTTAAACTGAAGGAGCATTCCTTCGTAAGCTTCTGAAAATCCAGTAGCCACATCTAAGGTAGTTGGTTCTACTTTATTACCATTACTTAATACTTCGAAGGAGAAGTCATTGATATCAGCATCATTGACTACTTGCAATAAACCATTGTATTCGGATAGTTGTCCTGTGATGCGTATTTCATCACCTGTTTTGGTGGCATCGGCAAAATCGTTGTCGAATACCGTAATCCCTGCTGTTTCATCTTGCAAGTAACGAATATTTCCTAGCTCTCCTCCTGCCGAAATAAATCCTGTTATTGTGACCGTGCTGCCTAATGCCTGTGAACGGGCATCTGCAATATTGTCTTGTGCTAGTATGGGGCTTGCCAACAGCATCATACAGACAAAGTAGATTAGTTTTCTCATGTAATGCGGGTTAAAAGATGATTATTGTTAGTGGTAAAAAAGGCTTGCTTTAAAGGTTGTGCATGTATTAGTAATGGTATAGGTATTGTTTGTTTTACCGCTACCACTGTATCATTTTTTTGCTAACAAACAAAATTACTTAAAACGAGGCGTTATTGGTAGGAAAGGAGGAAATTTAAAGATAATTTAACAATAAAATATTTTGAGGTACAGTGGCTAGTTGTTTAGGGTTTCAGTAGCCCAATCAGAAACGTTTTTAATGGTGGAATCAAAACTAATTCCTAATAAAATTACTTCTTTACCTTTCTCCAAATATGATTCTATATATCCTTGTTCTTTAATTTGCTGAATTGCTGAATTAGCAGATTTATCTAATTTGAATTCCATAATGTATATGTACTGATCCAATTCAAGGATAGCATCTAATCTTCCCTTGTGTTTTGCTACTTCACATTGTACATTCAAACCAATAAACTTTAAAGCTACATATACAATTGAGTGAAAATAACCTTCCCAAGCAGCAAACAATGCTGCCTCACTTTTATTAGGATGATTTTTAGGTTGTAAATG
>JAHDCM010000182.1:6363-7449 GCA_020629895.1 Bacteroidota bacterium | reverse complement strand
CAAGTTTCTTGATTTAGTATCACTTCAGGATCATCTTTCACCCCATTTCCATCACCATCTTCATATTCGGTAATCGTATAAGTTCGGATGACTTGTGTTCCATTACAATCATTTCCAGCACTATTGGCAGCGGTAATTTCGACCACTCCACAAGGATCATCACCAATATCACCATCTCCATTACCTAAAGTTTCAAATTCTGTTTCTGTTAATGTTATTGCCGTAGGTATATCAGCCAAACATTCTACTATCGTGGGGACGGGGTTAAAAGTAGGACAACTATATGTAAATTCACAACAGGAAGTAAGTCCATCACTTGTTGTGACTGTACAATTATTAGCGTCTGTAACCGTAACATTATAAGTACCAATAAGTACTCCTGTTAAATCTTGCGTTGTGGCACCATTACTCCATAAATAAGTGTAAGGTTCTGCACCACCCATTACAGTCAGGTCTACATCAATTGTATTGCCATTATCGCAAGTTGCAACAGCATCAGCTTGTAAAGGAGGCTTAATGACAGTAATGCCTGGCACGGTGCTACATTTAGATGTTGGGCAATCAATGATAGGACAGCTATTGTTACCTGATGCTGACACCCACACAAAAAGTATGTTACTTAATTCTAAGGTAGTTCCACAAGTGTAAGAAATAGCCCCAAAATTCATATTAATACTATTAGGAGGCTGTACCTGTCCATCAGGAGGATCAATACAAGAACTAATAGCACAGGTACTCGTGCTACCATCAGGGTTAATAGTTGTTACATCGGCAAATAGTGTTAAAGCAGGACGCGCACTATTGGTGGTTACATTGAAATTTAAAATTAAATCAAACATCAACACATCACCTGGCTCGCAGGTAGTACAAGGATCAGCTCCAGCTAAAAAAGCCTCATTGAGCGTATAATCTCCTGCCGAACAAGAAGGAGGATTCCCTCCTTGTAAACAAGTCCTCAAGTCAATTTGGCCTGCGGGTTGAGGATAACCATTACAAAATTGTCCAAAGGAATTCAAGGACATCATCGTTAGAAAAAGAACGATCAATACTTGTATCGTTCTAACATTAGGAGTTAGCATTTTTTAA
>JAHDCM010000182.1:0-6263 GCA_020629895.1 Bacteroidota bacterium | reverse complement strand
TGACAAAAATTATTAGTGCTTAGAAAAATGTTGTGTTCCCAAAAGGTTAAATAAAAAAAGATGTGCTTAGGCTTAGGAATGAAAATAAACTAAATATACAACTACATAATTATCACTCCTTAATCTCATTAGTAATGGTTAGTATCTAAAAAATATTAGACCTTATAAAATTTCATAAATAAACGGGTACTTGTAGGCTAATTCTTACTACTTGGTTGAATAGTTTTATTTATATAGACGTATTATATACATCCAAAAGGAGAAAAAAATTCATTTTTTTCTTAAAAAATAATAATGCAACAAAATTTTAAAGCTTTCAAGATCATAATTAGCTTTATTTGATTGCTTATTCATTTGCGCAATTAGTTGTTCGGCTCTATATTTTAGCCATTTCTTAATACTATCGGAAGTACGAGACTTATCAAATAGCACTGATTCATAATAATTTATTTTCGCATATAGCTCTTTATCTGGCATCAATTGATAATCTCCTCCAAAATCACGCATCATTTTAATTAAATAAATCTCAGGGCAGGATTTAAAATAACGAAGTACATCTTGTTCTAATAATGGAATACGACAACAAAGTTTAAAATAAAACTGTATTTTATCTCGGATAGCTTGCGTTTGAGCTTTCAAAATAAGATGTAATCTATTTACTTCTTCTTGAATGACTAGTTGATTAAGCGAGACACCCTTTTTGGTGAGTATAGAATAATCTAATATTTGATCATTTTCAACAGACTCTAATGGAACATTTTTTTTATTTTTTCGGTATATCTCTAAACAAATATTTTTAATAATAGTACCCAAATAGGTACTTACAGTAGCCTGTTCATTGTATTGATACTTAATTTTATTTGCTTTCAACCACAACTGTTCATTAATTGTTTGTATCACATCAGAACGCTCTTCTTTAGTAAAAAGTCCTTTACGAATATAGTGTTCACAATAAAATGACACCTTGTGTTGGTATTTTTGAATAAGCGAGGCTATATCATCTTTTATTAAAATTTTATCAATTTCTTGATTTGTTAAAACATAGCCAGATACTTTAGATTTTTTATCTGATTTCATGGGTTTAGCTTACAGGGTTTATCTACAACAACTTAAAGGCTCATCCTGATTTTAAAATCAAAACGAGCTACTTTAGAACACACAAAGAAAGGGCAGTAACCATATTAGGTAAATTTGATTACAAGATCAAATAAGGTGAGCTTGGGCGGTACGATCTCACCAATAGTTTTACGGCTAGAGGTGTAAGAAATATTACATAATCAACTAACAAGTTATTAAAAAAAAATTAAATAAACAAACAAAGCCAAGTATCAAAATGATACTTGGCTTTATTTTACAATAGCATTACATCTCATATAGAAAAACAACACACATATAACAGTATGCGCAACTGTTCTTTTGATGAAGCTATCTCAGTTTTAAAATCAAGACATAAGTTAGCCTATTTATCCTAAATATGCTTTCAACTCTTTACTTTTCGAACCTTTACGCAAACGACGAATAGCTCGTTCTTTTATTTGCCGAACTCGCTCGCGAGTCAATCCAAAACGTAACGCAATATCTTCTAACGACATCGGACTACTTCCATTTAATCCAAAATAGCTAATAATAATATCACATTCACGACGAGAAAGAATCGCTAAAACATCGCGTACTTCATCCTTCAAAGATTCAGAAAGCAAATCTGTATCAGGATTCCCTTCATTTGATTCAAGCGTATTTAAAAGAGTGGCACCATCATCATCATCTCCTGCCGAAGGCTGATCAATAGAGATGTGTCGGTTATTAATCTTTAGTAGTTCTCGTATATCTTTTGTCGATAAACCAGTCAGTTCAGATAATTCACGAGCTGAAGGACGACGTTCATTCTGCTGTAAAAATTTCAGCAGTGCTTTTTGTACTTTCTGGTAGGCATCTACTTTATTAAGCGGTAAACGCACCATACGTGATTGTTCGACTAAAGCCTGCATAATAGCCTGACGAATCCACCAAACGGCATAAGAAATAAATTTAAACCCTTTTGTTTCATCAAAACGTTTAGCAGCCTTAATTAGTCCCACATTTCCTTCATTGATCAAATCAATGAGTTGTAATCCTTGATTCTGATATTGCTTAGCAACAGACACGACAAAACGGAGATTAGATTTTGTTAGCTTATTTAATGCTTCCTCATCTCCTTCTTTAATGCGACGTGCTAAGGTTACTTCTTCCTCAGGAGTTAATAGTTCGAGTTTGCTAATATCTTGTAAGTATTTATCTAAAGAAATGCTATCTCGATTGGTTATCTGGTGTTGAATCTTTAGTTGTTTCATATAATTTGCTGTTTGTTATTCTAACGCATTATACCCGCCAATAGTTTCGAGGCATATAATATTTTTTTAGGAAAAATGCAAATTTTTTCATTTTCCTCAAAAAAAACACACAAACATATAATAAACAGCAACTTACACCAAACAAATTTTGACATAACATAAAACTTACAGTAAACACTTAAACACTGCTGTTTTATAAGTCTGTATTATTTTTAAGACGTAGAAAACTATCTATTCTACCACAACGATCAGGCCTACTTTTAAATTTGTATGTATTTAAAAGTTATCTTTTATAGCTATATGACAAATTATAGTCGCCAAATAAGTTTTTCTATTCTGCAACCATCCCCCAATAAATTTTATCTTTGTTCCATGAATCATTTAATTGCTCCATCTATCCTTGCTGCCGACTTTAGCCAGTTGGGCAAAACAATCAGCTTACTTGATGAAAGTCAAGCAGACCTCATACATATTGATGTTATGGATGGATGTTTCGTACCCAATATTTCTTTTGGTATTCCTGTTATCAAGTCAGTACGTCACTTAACTGCCAAACCCTTTGATGTTCACTTGATGATTGTTGAACCTCAAAGGTATCTCGAAGCATTTAAAAACGCAGGTGCCGACATCCTAACAGTACATTTCGAAGCTTGTACGCATTTGCATCGAACAATTCAAGCTATCAAAGCATTGAAAATGAAGGCGGGAGTGGCACTCAACCCACATACACCCATTCACTTGTTAGAACCGATTATAGAAGAAGTCGATTTGGTTTGTTTGATGTCGGTAAATCCTGGATTTGGTGGACAACAATTTATTGATTATACCATTACTAAAATCCGTCAACTCCGTCAACTAATTAATGCGCGCAATTCAAGTGCAGTGATCGAAATTGATGGTGGTGTATCGCTCTCTAATGCTGCTTCTATTATACAAGCTGGTGCCAATGTTCTAGTAGCTGGTAGTAGCGTATTTAAAGCCACCAACCCGAAAGAAGCGATTATAAACTTAAAGTCTGTATAAGGCAACCTTAATTTATGAACTGGAAAATTGTAGTCATCATTATCACCCTTTTACTAGGAAGCATTTGCCAAGTTTTAGGACAAACAGAAGCAACCTATATATATGGTACCATTACCGACGAAAATGCCGACCCCATAGTCGGACTTAATATCACTTATCTTCTAAATGGTAACACACTAGGAACCGTCTCTAATTATGACGGAGCTTACCAATTAGAACTGCCTCCCGAACAAGCTATTACCGTTACATTTAAAGGATTTAATGTAGAACCCTACGAACAAACCTTTACTTTAGCCATAGGAGAACAACGCCAAGTTGATGTATCCATGAGTAGCAAAACCGAAGAACTAAAAACCTTTCAGGTAGAAGGGGAATCGGCTGCGGCTTCTACCATTCAAAATATTCCTGTAAAAGAATTGGAATATATCCCTACTACCACCATGAATATTGAGGATGTATTGAAGACACAAGCAGGAGTAGTCACCAATAACGAACTAAGTTCTCAATATTCTGTTCGTGGGGGCAACTTCGATGAAAATTTAGTGTATGTAAACGACTACGAAATTTTTCGTCCCTTTTTAATTCGTTCTGGTCAACAAGAAGGATTGAGTTTTATCAATCCTAATATGGTAAGTTCACTAGGCTTCTCTGCTGGAGGATTTGCAGCTAAGTACGGTGATAAAATGTCATCAGTGTTAGATGTCAAATACAAACGTCCCGAAAAATTTGGCGGCTCTTTAGAAGCAAGCTTACTCGGTGCTAGTGCGCACCTAGAAGGTGTCACCTTTGGCAAACGTTTAGGGTACCTGATGGGAGTACGCCACAAATCAAATGCCTACTTGCTCAACTCACTTCCTACAAGTGGAAATTACCGCCCCTCTTTTTCCGATTTCCAAGCCTATTTAGATTATCGGATTACGCCTGCTCTTAGTTGGGACTTTATTGGAAACTTTGCCCGAAATCGCTTTAATTTTATTCCTACTTATAGTGAGACTAATGTTGGGAGTTTCAACCAAAGTTTGAAGTTACGCGTTTTTTATGGTGGCAATGAAGAAGACGCTTACCAATCTATGCTAGGAGGTACTGGCTTTACCTTTGCTCCCGAAGAAGTACCTATCCGCCTCAAACTAATGGCTTCTGCTTATCGCACAGAAGAACAAGAAGCATTTAGTATCCAAGGTTACTACTTACTAAATGAAGTAGAAACGAGTTTGAGTGAAGATGCTGACTTAGGAGGTGCGACTGTATTACTAGGTGCAGGAGGAAATCACGAATGGGCGCGCAATCGCCTCAATGCAACCGTTTACAACATCGCTCATCGCGGTAATTTAAACCTCCGAAAAGCAAACTCCAAAAAAGGAGAAGACTTTTCCAATGAGCATTTAATTACTTGGGGAGTTAAATTTCAACACGAGGAAATTACCGACCAACTCAATCAATGGCGTCGAGTAGACTCCGCAGATTATACCCTTCCCTTAAACTTAGAAGAAATTCAGGTAAATGATAAACTCAAAACAACTTTAAGTTTAAGCTCCAATCGTTACACAGGTTTTATACAAGACGAATGGACAATGGGCGTCGAAAAACAAATTAATTTCAACTTTGGTACTCGCTTTCAATATTGGGATTTGAACGATGAATTTCTAGTATCACCACGTGTGCAATTTTCTTTTCGCCCCTTGAAGTTTATTGAACGTGTCAACCAAGATGAAAAACTACAAGCCATCATAGCAAAAGAAGATAGTCGTGCGGTAGAACGCGATTTATTGTTCCGATTTGCAGGAGGTGCCTATTACCAACCCGCCTTTTATCGCGAAATGCGCAACTTTGAAGGCGAATTAAATACCGACCTAAAAGCACAAAAATCACTACATGCCGTGTTAGGTGCGGAATACAGTTTTAATATTTGGGATCGTCCTTTCAAGCTAACTGCCGAAGCTTATTATAAATACCTCTGGGATTTAGTACCCTATGATATTGATAATCTGTTGATTCGTTACTTTGGCGAAAACCTTTCAACGGGTTTTGCAACAGGTTTAGATTTGCGTTTAAATGGTGAATTTATCCCCGAAACCGAATCTTGGATTAGCTTATCTATACTGCGTACTAAAGAAGATTTAGAAGGTGATTTTTACTACGAATACCTCAATGAAGCAGGGCAAAATATTTATGATGCAGGAGTGACCGACTTTATCATAACCGATAGTACCCAAGTCGATATCCCTTCCCGTTTTCGAGCTACTGACCAACTTGTCACCTTCGGCATGTTTTTTCAAGATTACATCCCTAATAATAAAAATTTCAAAACACATCTATCGCTCTTATTTGGCTCAGGATTGCCCTATGGCCCACCAGGAAATGTACGTTGGCGCAACTCCTTCCGCATGAATCCCTACCGCCGAGTAGATATTGGATTCTCTGCACTACTATTTGATCGAGATCGCAAGAAAAACCTTCACCCCACCAGCCCATTCCGCCATTTGGAAAATGTTTGGTTCTCACTCGAAGTTTTTAACCTGCTAGATATTCAAAATACCGTATCTTATGATTACTTTCGCGCCTATGCCAGCGATTTTCGTCGGCAGCTAATATATAATATTCCTCAATTTCTGACGGGTATTCGCGTGAACGCCCGCCTCAAGGTAAAGTTTTGAGTACTCCATCTTTTTATGCCAAATTACTACTATTTGGCGAATTTAGTATCGTAGCCGAAGGCAATGGACTTGCCATTCCTTTTCCTGCATTCAGCGGGCAATTGGCCTTTGCGCGCCAAAATGTCATTACCCGATCCCCATTCGCCGATTCACAAGCCAGTATTCGCAAATTTACACAGTACATAGCCCAACTGATCAAACAAAAAAAAGCCTTGTACCCCTTCGATTTAGCAGCCTTAGAAAAAGACCTGCAACA
>JAHDCM010000181.1 GCA_020629895.1 Bacteroidota bacterium | reverse complement strand
ATCATTTAGACAAATCTCATTACGATCTCCTCTATTGGTGACGATAATATCCAGATCATCATCCCCATCAATATCTGCTATTGTTAAATTTCGGGTACTAGAAATATTCCAACCAAAAAAACCACCTTCTTGATACATACCATTCCATTGATTAATAAAGATGCGGTTGGGTGCGCGGTCATTCCCCACAGCAATATCTAAGTCCCCATCACCATCAAAATCACCTAGCTCCGCAGCATAGCTAGTAGATTTATAAATGCCGAGGTCGTAAGAAACAGTAAAGGAGCCTTCTCCATTATTGAGGTATATTTCATTTTGATCGGGCCAGTGCCGTCCATTAGCAATGATGATGTCCATGTCACCATCATTATCTACATCGCCCGTAGCAATTGAAGCACTTCTTTTTTCTTCAATTCCAAAAGAAAGTCGAACACCGCCAGGATTGTGAAAATTGTGTTGTTGACCAAAAAGCAGGAGACAGTGAAGACTTATGAAAAGGGTTAAAATCCATTTCATGATTTATTCATTTGTTAAATACCTAATTCTTTTCTCTTTACTAAAAGAAGGTGTAGCTATATAAACTACACCTTCACTATGCAATGAAAAAGGTTGTTTATTTTACATTACCTTTTAATACTAAACGATGAGGTTGGTCACTATTACTAGTCACAACAGTCACTGTCTTAGAAAATGTTCCCTCACGCTTGGCATTATAAGTGGCCATAATAGTTGTACTTTCACCAGGCATAATAGGCTCTTTTGCATAATCAGCTAAGGTGCAACCACAAGAGGTTTTAGCAGTTTGAATGCTGATCGGTAAGGTGCCTTCGTTGCTTAGTACAAACTCGGCAGAAACAGGAATCCCTTTTTCAATTGCACCAAAATCATAAGTTTGTAGATTCCAACTAATTACTGCACTTTTTTCAGTATCATTGGAGGCTAAAAGCTCAGAAGAAGATTGAGCAAAGCTTAATTGAGTGCTTATACATAAAACGAAGATGAAGATAAATCGTAACATAATGATTGATTTTTGTTTTGAATGAATAAAAGTTCTGGGTTATTAGGTTGTCGCATTAAATGGTACCGTTTAATGTCGATGATACAAATGTAGAACTAATTGGATAGTTTTACAACTAAATTTTTAGTTTTGATTCTTGTTTAACGTTTGTTAACGGCTTTCAATATCTAATTAGATGATTTTTTTTCTTGAGAAAGTGATTTTAATTATTTGTTTTTCATTTTTTTATAAAAAAAATAATTCATTAACTGTTTAAATGTAATTGTCAATGAAAATAACGATCATAGGAACTGGAAAAGTTGGGGGAGCTTTGACCAAACGTTGGGTAGATGCAGGACACGACATCTTATTAGGAGTGCGAAATCTCAATAATGCGAAGGCTCGTGAGTTAGTTACCTACAATCGAAGAAAGATAAAAATTATGTCACCTTCTGAAGCTGCTGAAGAAGGAGAAGTAATTATAGTAGCGACTCCTGCTCATGCGGCGATTGATGTGGCAGAGTCATTGGGAGAACACAGAGATAAGGTGATCATTGATGCGACGAATGCTATTTACAAAAAACCTGATCCATTTCCTCATGCCGCTGCAGCATTAAGTGAAATCTGTAAATGTCGGCATGTTGTGAAATGTTTTAATATAACTGGCTTCGAAAATATGGAAAATCCACAGTATGGAGAAGTGACTGTGGATATGTTTGTTGCGGGGGATAGTGAAAAAGGAAAATCCATCGCTACCATTCTAGCCGATGATGCAGGTTTTGAAGATTGTTTTGACTTTGGAGGAAATGATAAAATCGAATTATTAGAACAGTTTGCGAAAGTCTGGATTAACCTAGCTGTTATGCAAGGTTATGGACGCGATATTGCCTTCAAGCTCATTATGCGTGAAGATTATAAAGAGGAAGAGGAAATATAATCATTTACCAAGCATTGACCAATGAATCAACATTCAAAAATTGCCAACTTAATTGTTGCTGTGACTTGTTTAGTGTAAGCGATAAAATATGATCAGGAGGTAGTGGTTGATTATTGTATGTGGTATAATTACGAGCAATGCCAGAGGCTAGAAACCATATTCCCGCTTCCGATTGGTATTGAAATAACTTATCTTTTTGACCATAATCACCTGCAATAAATACGACTTGAATGCCTCTTTCTTGCACCTTTTTGAAACGTGGATAAAGGGTTTTTTGAAATTCAGTACCAGCACGACATTCGCTCAACCAAAATGGCTTATTTGCATTGGCTTTTTCCGACATGTTTATTGCTTGTAATCCTGCATCGGCATTACTCCAAAAAATATGATGTGACAAAACAAGCAAATGAGAGGCATGTTGAATAGTGTCGCAAAGCTGGTGAATCATCATTGCTTGTGTATCCAAATCCTCACAATCAGGATCATATAAGTTACTATTGAGTACTAGTACCACAAAATTATCATGTATAGAAACATAAAAAAAAGGACGAAGTGTTTTATCTGTAATGAAATGCTTATTTCCATTGCGTATATCGTGATTCCCTACTGCCCAATGTGTGTGAGGGTGTGATAGATCAAACAAACAATCAAGATAATCCAATGTATAGCTTTCTGAAGTGGTCTCAGCACAAATATCGCCACCTAACCAAATATGCTCAAATTGCTGAAAATAACCTTTTCGAGCCAAGTATTCCAAACGATCTTCTATAACAGTAGGGTGTTTAGGATCATAAATATGTCCTAGAAATATGACCTGTTCAGTAGGCGCATTTGGAGTGCTTACAGTCAGACAGGTACCCGTATCAGATGTTCCTGCTTCAGGGAAAGGACTATTTTTTTTACAGGCAGTTTGTAGAAACAGTACAATACAAATACAGAAAAAAAATAAGTTCTTTGAAGCAACGGTTAAGGGTATTTCGAAAGACTTTATTAGAAACATAAGTTTTTGAGAGAAATATGAGAAAATAAAAAAACTTACTCTTAGTTTTGTAAGATAATTTAAGATAAATTTACATCATTCGAGATAAGCAATATGCTAAAATTTGAAGAATATCTGGCGCAGTTTACCAACACGATTCAACTTAGTGAGTTATTGGTAAACATGGGAGTCGCAGCCTTATTAGCAATCATCCTCAGTTGGTTTTATCAACGTTATGGAAATGCCATTTCAAACCGCAAACGCTTTGCCGCCAACTTTTTACCCCTCGCATTAACAACACTACTGATTATAACGATTGTAAAATCATCTATTGCCTTATCACTAGGTTTAGTCGGAGCCTTATCTATTGTACGGTTTCGAGCAGCTATCAAAGATCCCGAAGAATTAACCTATTTGTTTTTAGTCATTGGGATTGGCCTCGCAACAGGAGCGAATCAACCTATTACAGCACTCATTGTGATTCCACTTATTTTAGGGCTATTACTTTTGCATAAAAAAATGAATGGACAAACGCGCTTTAAAAGCGAAGATAGAATGTATGTAAATGTCTCTACCGATATTGAAGAACTCGAAAAAGTGACCCAATTACTAGAAGAGACCTTATCTTATGTAGAATTGAAGCGATTGGATACCTTAAATCCTGGTTTAGATCTTTCTTTTATTTGTAAAGCCGATTCTGTACAACAAATTCAGACAGTGACACAAGCACTCAAAAAGTTGTCATCGGCTACGCGTGTATCTATCATTGACCAACCCGATCTTATTGCATGATTATCAAGAATACAGCTTCTACTAAGACACCACGTAAGTGGTGGCTGCCTTTATTGGGAGCCTTCTTGCTTATAGCCGTAGTAGGAGGGGGGATAAGCCTTTGGAAAAATAATAAGACCAATACACCTTCCGCTTTTCAAAAAGGAAGTAGCAATATGCCAGTTGGAGCGATTACCTGTGATGCCGAAAAAGTAGATGGTACACACTTCATCGGAGACGATCAACGCCAATTTTCCAATGGATCTACTCAAAGTAGTGAAAAAGCAAGATCAGGAACGAAGTCAAGTAAAATTAACGCCCAGAAAAAATATGGGATAGGGTATGTTATCAAATATCCACAACCAAATGACCGATTTCGTATATCTGTTTGGCAATATAAAGCTAAAGGAGAAAATGGGGTGTTAACTGTTAGTGCCGATAAAGCAGATGATTTCTACAAAGAATCAAGTATGGTTACCAAAAAAGATGACGCTGGTTGGGAATTACTTCAACTCAATTTTGTCATTCCATCTTTTGCCAATGTTGAACAACTCAAAGTGTACGTCTATCAAAAAGGAGATAGTGAACTATACTTAGACGATTTAAAAATTGAAAAACTAAGTGAAGACCAAGCGGCTGAAGCAAATGCACTACAAGAAAAAAATGCTTCCTTTGAATTAGAAATTGCGGAGAAATGGATGCAAAAACTAAAAGCAAAACGCAAACAAGCATTTGAAAGAGGTTTACTAGTAACCGAAGACGACGATTGGGTAAAAGGAAAAATTGTAACCGATAGCCTTAGCTCAATGGGGGAGGTGCTAAAGGTACCCGTCAAATTACGTTTAAAAGGCGATTGGCTAGATCACCTAGAAGGTAGCAAATGGTCGTATCGTATTCAAGTCAAAGACCCACATGCTTGGAATCGGCTCAAAACATTTTCCATCCAAAGTTCTTCTACTAGAGGGCATCTCGACGAATGGGTTTATCACCAATGGCTCCGCAAAGAAGATGTCCTATCTCCACGTTACGACTTCATCCAAACAACCATCAATGGAAGCAACTTAGGTGTATATGCCTACGAAGAGCATTTCGATAAACAACTGCCCGAATTTATGAAACGTAGAGAAGGAGTGATTGTACGCTTTACCGAAGACGGCTTCTGGGCATTCAAACAACGACAAATAAAGGCTGTCGGTTACTTTGCGGACAATCACTTTACGGATGAACATGGGTTTAAAGCCACTAAAGTAAAAGCTTTTAAAGAAGGGCGTATGCTTCAATCTCCAACCTTGAGAAAGCAATTTGAAGTGGCTCAAAACCTCATGCAACAATACCAATACGGTACCCAAAATGCAGCCGCTATTTTTGATATAGATCGCCTCGCCAAGTATGTCGTTATTACCGACATCTGTCGCGCCTACCACAGCCTACGATGGCACAACCAACGATTTTATTACAATCCTGTTACCACCAAGCTAGAACCAATCGGCTTTGATGGAGGTGCCATGCATACGCTAGAAAAGGACGCTCCCTTTTTAGGCTATTTAGTCTGGAAGGAAGAAAACCAATTTGATCAAATTGTACAGTCCTTTTTTGCGGACGAACAATTTACAGCCAAATACCTACAATACTTAGCAGCATTTACCAATAAAGAATACCTCAACAATTTTCTAGAAAGCCTAGCAGAAGACCTTACCCAACGCGAACAACTCATACAAGGAGAAGTAGCTGGTTATGCCTATCAACGCAGTCGTATTCCTGAAATTGCCAAACGTATTCAGCTCTATTTAAAGCCTTTGGAAACGGAATCACTCAGTGCCTTTGTACAAAAAAAAGTAAATGGACAACAACAATTAAAAGTGCAAAACAAACACTTTTTACCCCTACAAATAATAGGCTTTGGTAGTACCAGTGAAGAAATGACCGCTCCACTTTCAAGCCCCATTTATCTGACCGTCAATAAAAATGGAGCCTTGCCCACTTTTGTAGATACACAATGTCAAGAAGACATGAAATATATCTACTTCAAACAAGTAGGCAACGAAGATATAATAAGCAGTCCTATCAATGCATGGCGACATCCTGAATCAACGAGTCCTCAACAAGCTTTATTCGAAGGGGTGAAAATGGATACCAATGCCTTATATCAAGTTAACGAAACAGCCAAAACCATTACCTTTCCAACAGGTAAATACCAAAGCAATCAAAACATTATTATTCCCGAAAATTACACCGTCTACTTCGAAGCAGGTTGCGAATTAGATTTGGTCAATAAAGCTGCCTTCATCTCCAAATCACCTGTCCAATTACTAGGGCGAGAAGATGCACCTATCAAGATTTTTTCCAGCGACCAAACAGCCAATGGTTTTACTGTCCTTCAAACCTCGCAAGCCTCCAAATTACACTATACTTTATTCGAAAATCTCAACACTCTCAATCAAGTCAATTGGACGCTAACAGGTGCCGTAAACTTCTACGAGGCAGATGTAAACATTGCGTATTGCAGCTTCTCCAAAAATCATTGTGAAGACGCACTCAATATTATTCGCTCCCAGTTTGAGATGCGTAATAGTACCGTCAGCCACACTTTTGCTGATGGTTTTGATGCCGATTTTTGTACAGGTACTGTCCAAGATAGTCGCTTCTACAAAACAGGAAATGATTGTATGGATTTTTCGGGTAGTAGCATTACCATCACTAACTGCACCGTCCAAGAATCAGGCGACAAAGGCATCAGCGTAGGCGAAGAAGCACAAGTATGGATCAAATCAACAACGGTAGATCAAGCTGTTATCGGAGTGGCCTCCAAAGATTTATCTATTGTTAACATTGATCAAATTGATCTAAAAAACTGCACCCAAGCTTTTGCAGCCTATCGTAAAAAAGCCGAATTTGGAGGAGCGAAAATTTTTGTAAAAAACTATACCACCGAAAACGTAAAATACTTGCACCAAATTGAACGAGGTTCCTTTTTAAAGTTAGATGACCAAGTTATCAATGGAGAATTGTAAGAGAATATATGAGTAGTTGCCGCCAGCGTCATCGTTGGTGGTTTATTGAACAAAAAACAACCTCCAGGCTGTTATCTGACCCCTGAAACCTAAAAAAAACATGCGTTACGAAAAAAAATACGAAATCAAGCACCTCAGCAAAGCCTACGTACTACAAGCCATCCGTCTACATCCCGCAGGCTTTAAACAGCTATACCCCAACCGACGTATCAACAACATCTACTTCGACACCCCCCACCTTACCACCTACCACCAAAACGTAGCCGGCATCGCCAATCGCCAAAAATACCGAGTACGCTGGTACGGAGAAGAACGAGCTTTTATTGAAAAACCCCAATTTGAAATCAAATACAAACAAGGAGAATTAGGAGGAAAACACATCAAGCAAGTACAAGCCTTCCATCTACACGATTTACAACAATTACAAAAAGAAATCAACCAAGCCAGCCAAACCGACGCGATTCTAAAAGCTGTTCTCTTCAATAGCTATCAACGCGCCTACTACGCTACCACCAATCAGAAATTTCGTATCACCATTGACCATCAACTCCAATACCTCCCCCTATTCCACCGATCACTACAATACCCCATTCCCACTCATTACCACGAAGAAGGAGTGGTAGTAGAATTAAAATACGCTGCCGAAGAGGATGAAGCAGCCGATTTTATCAATCAATTCTTACCCTTCCGTCAAACCAAAAAGTCAAAATACGTTACAGGGATCATGTCTAGTATTAATTAAGCATCCATTCACCC
>JAHDCM010000180.1 GCA_020629895.1 Bacteroidota bacterium | reverse complement strand
ACCCGCAAAGCACTCGGATGAATTTGGAATCGCATCTCCTTTGTCACCGATGCAGGATCACCATCAATTTGCGTAGGAATATAGGTAGGTGTTGTAACGGTTACTTCTTTCACCTGAACAATGGTAGTTAGTTGACTTTTGGTGATAATACCCAACAATAACATCGGTACCAAATAAATAAATCTCCAACGTGGAAAATCGCGTACCATCGTCAATTCCAACCAGCCATCCGACAACTCAGAACTCGGACTAATACCAACCCCATAACCATACTGTCCTGTATTACCAACATCCAATACAAAGGCAGGTAATTGCCATTCTTGCTCATTGGCCCTAATGGTATAATCTGCCACCTGATACTGAAAATAATTTAACACCGACAATCGCAGATATTCCCAAAAACCTCGCCGAGTAGTCACAGCAAATTGATGCACAATACCCGCCTGAAAACCCGACCCTGCACAGCTCAAAAAATAACGTCCATTCATACTTCCTACATCAATCACTTCCTCATGTTGAGCATTTAATATCTCAATGGCTTTCTGCACATTTCGCGGAATATTTGCCTTAATCGCAAAGCCATTTCCCGACCCAACTGGTAATATTCCCAATGCCACCTCCGTTCCTACTAAAGAGCGACCCACTTCATTCACCGATCCATCACCTCCAACAGCTACGACAATATCAAAACCATTGGCTACTGCCTCTTTGGCAAGCACAATAGCATGACCCGCATATTCTGTAAATTGAACCTCTGGCTCTAGTTGTTGTTTATCAATATGCGCATCAATCAGCTTCGGAATTTCAACTTTCGCTTTCACTCCCGCAATCGGGTTGATGATAAACAGTATTTTTTTTATTGGACGCTCGTTGGACATAGGAAAACAAAATTAAACACTTCTGTCGTAAAGTATCTATTTTTAAGACATTAAATAAGCAATTATTAACTAACTTTGCAGCACGCAACCATTTAAGAACTATGCGCATCTAGTAAGCTGACAATAACCTTCAACTCACCTCAATCATAAAACATTCAATCTTCATGCAAAGATACATAGGCTTCCTTTTATGTTTATTTATACTAATACAAAGTAATTTTGTTACTGCTCAAAATGTGCGTACTTATAGTAACGAATTTTTGAGCCTCGGAGTTGGCGCACGCGCACTTGGAATGGGTAATGCCCAAACAGCCGTTGTAAATGACGTAACTGCGGGCTACTGGAATCCTGCTGGACTAAATGGCGTCGAAAATATCCAATTCTCTGCCATGCACGCCGAATGGTTCGCAGGCATCTCTAAATACGACTACTTAGGAGTCGCTATTCCTATCGCTGATAATAGCCGTACCATTGGTATTTCAGCCATCCGTTTTGGCGTCGATGACATCCCCAATACCCTCGCCCTTGTCAACGACGATGGAAGCATTGATTATAATAATGTATCAGCCTTCTCCTCTGCCGATTATGGCTTTTTATTTTCCTATGCTCAAGAACTCGGGCCAATACGTCTTGGAGGAAATGCCAAACTCATTCACCGACGCGCTGGTAGCTTCGCCCGTGCATGGGGACTAGGACTCGATTTAGGCGCGCAATATGCCCTCAACGAAAACTTCACATTAGGGCTTTCAATACGTGATTTCCCCGTTTCATATAATAGCTGGGCCTATTCATTCACGCCCGAAGAAAAAGAAGTCCTACAACTCAACGATAATATCATTCCCATCAATACCGTCGAACTGACTGCCTCGCGACTCATTTTTGGAGGAGCTTATAATTGGCGTATTAGTGACAAAATGGGCTTACTCAGTGCCTTCGATCTCGACTTTACCTTCGATGGAAAACGCAATACACTCATCAAAAGCAATTTCACCAGTATTGCTCCACGACTCGGATTAGAGTTCAATTATGACCGCTTTCTCTTTTTTAGAGCGGGCTTCAATAATATGCAACAATATACCAATGATACCGACGGAAGCAATGTTTTTAGTATCCAACCAAATCTCGGATTGGGTATCCGCATCCGCGAACTAAGTATCGACTATGCCTTTACTGGCCTCAATCGTGTAGGCGATGGGCTTTACTCCAATATCATTTCCCTGCGTTTTGACCTTAAACCTAAAATTTAATAGTTATCTGGGCGTATCCTTTTTTCGCCTCGCCCGTCGATGCGTCCGCGCATCGACAGGCACGAGACGAAAAAAGGTCGGGCTATCCGCTTGTAGTTGCCTCACATAAGCCTATTCCGCTACTCGCCTAGCAGTGTCTTCCTCCGTCAGCCCTGCTAGTCGAAGCGTCACAAGGCTTCTGTTTCAGCAAGCTACCGCTACTATCCCTTACGCAAGGATGATTGACAATGGAACTATCGACGTTAATCGCAAATCGTTCAAACGTTAATCGTAACCCGTTCAAACGTTAATCGTAAAATGTTTATCATGAAAAACTATCGTCTCCTTCTCTTTGGCTGCATCTTACTACTGCCTTTACTAAGCTATTCCCAAAGCTCTCCACATACTTGGGTAGATTATAGCAAAACCTACTATAAGCTCAGCGTTGCCAAAGATGGAGTTTACCGTATTACTTATGAAGCACTGGTCAATAGTGGACTCCCTCTTGATCCACAACAACTAAAAATGTATGCGCGCGGGCAAGAGGTGCCTATACATATTTCTTCAAGTAGTACCTTACAAGCAGGCGATTATATTGAGTTTTATGGTGAAAAATTAGATGGTTTTTTTGACCAACAATTTTATGATAATCCTAAAGATCAGCTAAATCCCAATATTTGCCTTTTTTCAGACTCAACCTCTTACTATTTAACCGCTGATCCTAGTGGAAGTACTCCACTACGTTACGAAACAATCACCAACGATATTGCTAATGCCCCTCCCAAAGAGACACATTTCATCCATCATAATCATAGTGATTTTGTAAGCAATTTCTCAGAAGGGGTACCTTATGACGAATTGGGAGGCTTTAGTAATTACTTATCTAGTTTTGGCATTGGTGAAGGGCTTGCAGATCGTAGTATAGAAGGACAAACCAGTATCACCTATCAAATGCCTACCCAGTCTATATACAATAATGGTCAAAATGCCTTCTACTATTTCAAAATTGCAGGACGCTCCAATGATGCCTTCTCTATACCCGATCACCACTTACGAGTGACCTTCAATAATGAAACAAAAGTAGATACCTTTTATGAAGGCCATTATGTGTACAAGTTTAGTAAATCTATTCCACTTAACGACCTAATAGACTTTAATAGTGTCAATTTCGCCTCTTTACAAGATGGTTTCAGTTCAGATCGAAATGCACTGGTTTATCATGGGATCAAATACCCGCACTCTTTCGATTTTGAAGGCAAAAGCCGTTTCTTCTTTACCCTCGAAAATAACCGACAAAAATACATCGAAATTGAGCATTTTTCAGGAGGTTCACAGCCTATTTTATACGATCTAACCAATCGGTTACGTATCCAACCAGTTGAGCAAAATGGCTTATTCAAATTCCATTTGCCCGCAGGCAATAATGGCAATAGTGAACGCCAACTTTATTTTACAAGCACAGACTGTTTGTTCAACACCTGTCAAGTAGAAAAAATCAATTCCTTGAAAGCTGTTGAGTTTGTCGATTATAGCAAAGTTGAAAATCAAGGGGATTATATGATCCTTTCTCATCCTTTACTCATGCAGGGAGAAGTCGATTATGTAGAAGAATATCGAAAATATCGAAGCTCTCCAGAAGGAGGCAATTACCAAGCAGTAGTTGTTGATGTTACACAACTTTATGACCAATATGGATATGGCATTTACCAACATCCACTAGCCATCAAACATTTTATCAATAACGCGATTGAAACTTGGGAAATAAAGCCCGATTATCTCCTTTTACTAGGAAAATCTATTGAATACAATAAATTCACTAAATTCGAATCTAGTGCTAATAATAAAGAACGCTACCTCAATTTAGTTCCCTCTTATGGGCATCGTGCCGCTGATATGGAATTGAGTGCGACCTTTGGTAGAAAATATGCCAACCGACTTGCTACTGGGCGTATTCCCGCTAAAACATCAGAGGAGGTAAGAGCTTACCTAAATAAGGTAAAAGTATATGAAACCCCACTCCCTTGCACCAAAGAAGACCGTCAATGGCTCAAACAAGGTATTCATATAGCTGGTGGCTTTTCCAATGAAGAAGCGGAAGATTTTACAAAATTCCTCAATGCCTATGAACGTACCTTTGGCTTTGCACCAATGGGAGGTGATGTTGTATTTACTTATTCCAAAGCCTCTTCGGATGCGATTGAAAATCCAGAACTAGATCATATTATTAATAAGGGGGTAGGGATTATTTCTTTTGTTGGTCACTCCTCCTCACAATACTGGTCGGTTTCGTTGAACGAACCACAACAGTACCAAAATTATGGACGCTTCCCGCTCGTACTTTCTAGTTCTTGTTTTGTAGGAGATGTACACGATCTACCTTCTGTCGGTAATTCAATGGCGGAAGATTATGTACTTGCCGACTCACTAGGTAGTATTGGTTTTCTGGCTACAGTAGCTTATGGCTTTCCTACTTATATGAATATCTACATGAGTCAATTTTATGAGCAATTTTGTAATCAAAACTATGGCAAACCCATTGGCTACTGCTTACGAGAATCTGTTAGTAAAATCGAAAACCAATTTATTGATAATGGAGAGTTGCGCTATACGGCTCAACAATTTATTTATGTGGGCGATCCAGCAGTACGCATCATTAGTTTTGACCGTCCAGAGTTATTGATTGAAGAATCAGACGTGTTTATTGAGCCAGTTAATGTAACTGCCAACCTCGAAAAATTCACGGTCAATGTTGTACTAAACAACTTAGGAAAAGGAAGCCGCGATTCGGTCGATATTTCTATCAATCGAACTTTACCCGACGGAGAACTGTATGGCAATTATACAAAACGAGTACCTATCCCCCCCAATGTTGACACCTTTAGTATCGACATTCCTGTGGGTGAATCTGCGGCTATTGCGGGTAATAACTCCTTATCTATTAGTATTGATCCAAGCAATCAAGTAGAGGAAGACTGTGAAGATAATAATCAGGTCAATACCAATCTCTTTATTTTCGCCGATCTCCTAATTCCTATTTTCCCTTGTAACCAATCTGTCCTAAATACTGAAGAGGTCAAATTAATGGCATCAACAGGACAACCACTTATGGCTCGTCAGCCGTTTAAGTTGCAAATAGATACCTCTGCCAGTTTTGATAGACCACTTGCCGATACTGCTTTCCAAAGCCTATCTGGAGTAATAGAATGGGAACCTGCCATTGATTTTGAACCTGGAACCGTTTATTACTGGCGCGCCACACAACTAACCAGCAGTTTAGAAGTAACCAACTGGGAAACCAGTTCTTTCTTATATGCTCCTAATGCAGCTAGTGGCTGGAACCAGTCACACTATGATCAGTTCTTGTCCAATACCTTTAATAATGTTTATTTAGATAATGACCGTATTTTTAAATTTACTTCTGAAACAAATCATATTCGAACAACAACGGGGATAGGAACGGGGCTAAATGCTATTAGTGTCATCCAAAATTTTAGTAATCAACTTATTAGTTCAAGTTGTTTATTTAGGGCTTGTGTAGGAGGAGTTAATATCTTAGCCTTTCGTCCTAGTACCACATTAGAACCAATGACCACACAACAGAAATCGCCTGGCTGTAATACTGAATGTGGATGTTTTGGAACCTATAATAATATTCAGTGTAGTGGTGGAGAACGATATGGCTTCGAATACTATACGGGCGATCAGTACCAAGTGAGGGATATGCTCAACTTCATTAATAATGAAATTCCTGAAGGCTATTATGTATTAATGTATAATAGTACTGAACATCGTTTTGGCACCAATGATCCCAATGAGGCTACCTATGGTGTTGTAGATTCTCTTGCCAACTTTTTCATCTTAGCAGGAATAGCAGAAATGCAACAAGTGACTCCCCAAAATGCCTTTGTTGCCTTTGGGCGTAAAGGACATCCTACTTATGAGGGCTATGTGCAATTAGAAACAAAAGAAACAGGTGTTTTTGATGCAGATATTACTGCCGAAGGATATGAAGAAGAAGGGAATATTAGCTCTACTGTTATTGGCCCCTCTAGCCAATGGAAGCAATTATTAGTAAACTATTCTAGTACCGAACCCGACCTATTGGATGAAGATGTGTTACAAATTTCTATCTATGGTATTTCTAATACTGGCAATGAATCTTTGATACAAACCATCCAAGCAGCAGAATTACCACTAGACTTAACAGGTATCAACGCTCAACAATATCCTTTTTTACGTTTTGAAACCCAACTAAAAGATGCAAAGAATTTGAGTCCCTCACAAATCAATTTCTGGCGGATCGAATACGATCAGGTGGGCGAGTTAGCCCTAAATCGTCGCGCATTATTTGAAGTAACCGACACCCTCTTTGAAGGCGAAACCTTCCGCTTGCGTTATGCCATTACCAATGCCAGCCTCGCAGATATGGTAGGGGTACAGCTTAGTTATCAAATTAAAGATGCGAATAACAATTTACAACCTATCCGTTTAGAGACATTACCACTCATCAAGGCAGGCGAAACCCAAGAGGTGGTTTTCGAAACAGATACTAAAAATTTAAATGGTACTAATTATCTGGATGTCACCATCAATAAAGGAATGGTGCAATTAGAAAAGATGGCCTTTAATAACCGTATGACCCTTCCATTTTTTGTTAAAAAAGATCAGGTAAACCCTATTATAGATGTTACATTTGATGGACGACATATACTAGATGGCGAATTGGTATCGGCTAAACCCGAAATATTAGTCCGCTTAACCGACGACAATGTCTTCTTACCACTCAACCAAGCAGAAGATTTCGATATTATGTTCCGTTGCCCTGACGAAAATGGAGAGCCAACTATCGACCTCCCTGTTGCGACTACCGACGACATCTTTACCTTTATTCCTCCTTCTGGCGAAAATATTGACGATGGAAACAACCAAGCACAGGTAGAACTACGTCCTAACTTTACAAAAGATGGACGATACGAACTCATTATCCAAGCTCTTGACCGCTCAGGAAATAGCTTTTCGGATGCTCGCAGAGCGTATAGTATTACTTTTGAAGTCATAACCGCAGCAACTGTTACGAATGTATTAAATTATCCCAATCCATTTACTTCTTCTACCCGTTTTGTCTTTCATGTTACTGGCTCTGAAGTGCCTACTTTTATGAAAATTCAAATCATGACTCCTAGTGGTAAGGTAGTACGCGAAATTACCCAAGACGAACTTGGTACCGTTCAAGTTGGACGAAATATTTCCGAGTATGCTTGGGATGGTACCGATGAATATGGTAATTTGTTGGCCAATGGTGTCTACCTTTATCGAGTTGTTACCAAAATGAATCAACAACAGATGGATCTCTATGAGCAAGAACGCGTAGATGACTTGTTCAAAAAAGGAATTGGAAAAATGTATATTATGCGGTAAG
>JAHDCM010000179.1:3955-7550 GCA_020629895.1 Bacteroidota bacterium | reverse complement strand
GTTTGCCGCGTGAGGGATAGTAGCGGTAGCTTGGCGTACTAGAAAGGTAGTGCAGCTACGGCTGGCAGGGCTGACGAAGGAAGACACTGCCAGCCGTCATAGCGGCACCCTTTTCTAGTAGCCAACTACAAGTGGATAGCCCGACCTGAAGTAGGGTTTAAGGGACTGAAGGATTGAAGGAGTGAGGCTTGGGTATGACTATGCTTCCTTCAGTTCCCGAAACCCTACGAAAGGACACGCCCAACTATTCTTAAAGAGGTAGATGCAGTTTGTTAGGAAAAATTGTCGAAATATAGACAGGAAGTTTTGAGTGAAAATGTTTAATTGTAGGCTGATTTGTGTAATTTTGCTTTCAATTTGAAGCTGTTCTTTTTTGAGAAAAATTGCATCGTCTTGCATCTTCACACTCATAAAGAACGTCTTTGGTAAGTGAAGAAGAAGAAATAGCTTCACTAAGTAAAGATTATTGCCTGCCCATTTCTGATTAGAAACTGATTAGATGAAATAAATCGCTGAACAGTTTTGAAAAATTGTATAAGTATCATTAATTAATTTTTGTTATGAAACAACTGTTTTATTTACTAATAGTGGGGGCTTTTGCTGTGTTATCGGCACAAGCACAGCCTTATGGTAATGAATGGATCGATTATTCGAAAACCTACTATAAAATGGAATTGGTAGGGCCAGGATTTGCCGATTTTAATGTGCGGACGAATTTGATGGTGGAACAGCATGGAGTGACGCGAATAGACTATGCCACGCTGCAAAGTGCAGGTTTGTCGGGTTTGTCGGGGAGTGGGTTTAAGGTGTATAATAAGGGGCAGGAAATACCTATTTATGTCTCTACTAGTGGTACGTTGGGGGCGAATGATTATATCGAATTTTATTGGGAAGAGAATGATGGAGAGTATGATAAATCGCTATTTCGAGAGGCGGAATGGCAGGTAATGGAAGAAAGAAGTTTGTTTACCGATGAAGCACGTTATTATTTGACATGGGATAATGGAACGCCTTCTAATCGCTTTATTGATGTAAACAATAACATTACCAACACGTTGGCGAAAGAGGAGTATTTTTTACATACCAATAAGGTAAAGCATCCAAGTGCTTTTCACAGTGGCGAACCAACGTATTTGGCGGGAGCAAACCAACAGTTTTCAGATTATGGATATGGGGAGGGTTTTGTATTGAGTCCGATTACAAAAGGGCGAGAAAAGTCGATTAAAGTGGCTACGAAACATGCTTATGTGAGTGCGAGTGCGCCTGCTCCTAATTTGGAGGTAAAAGTGGTAGGACGAAATGATGATTTTCGCTCTAGTTTTGACCATCACTTGCAGGTGAGTGTTAATGGAACTACTTATATTGATGAGGAATATCGGGCTTATGAGATGCATACTTTTAGTTCGGATTTGAAGCGATTGGATATTGATGATGTATTTACAGAGGTGACTTATTTTTCGGTAGGAGATTTGTCGGCGGATGATAAAAATTCACCTGTTTATACGGCGATTACTTATCCGCGTACGTTTAATTTTGATGGCCGTAATGCGTTTCGCTTTTCGTTGGCAGATAATACGCCTGCATATTTTGAGGTCGAAAATTTTGATGGAGGAAGTCAACCTATCTTATATGATTTAACCAATAACTTACGAATTGTACCGCTAAAGAGTGGATCTGTTTACAAGGTGCAACTTCCAGTAGGAAGTTCTAGTGGAAAGCGAGATTTATTGATGATAAATACCTCCTCGACTGATTGTAACCTCTCTTACTTAACACTCGACTGTTTTGAATGTGGGGAGGAAGATTATACGTGTTTTTCTTATACGACTCAATTAGAAGCCACCGAATTTACTGATTATTCACAAGTAGCCAATCAAGGTAATTATTTGATGATTGCCAATAACCGCTTACGGGCAGGAGGAACCGACTATGTGCAGCAATATGCTGATTATCGGGCTTCGCCACAGGGAGGCGACCATACACCTGTCATTTTGGATGTAGATGAATTATATGATCAGTTTGGGTGGGGAATAGAAGGGCATCCATTGGCGATTCGTAATTTTATCAATTTTGCGATGGATACTTGGCCAGAAGATCCTGAATTTGCCTTACTAATCGGGAAGTCTATTTCTTATCATAAAGTGGCTTTATCCGAAAGTGTGATCCCACAAAACTTAGTCCCTTCTTATGGACATAATGCCTCAGATGTACTGCTGGCGGTAAGGGCCACGGATGACTTAATCCCGCAGGTAGCTATTGGGCGTATTCCTGCTATGTTGCCTTCAGAGGTAAAGAATTATTTGGATAAAGTAATAGAGTATGAATCTCCCAAAGCTTGTACCATTGAAGATAGAGCGTGGATCAAAAATATTGCTCATGTTTCTTTAGGAGAGTCGAGTAGTGAAAATACAGAGTATCGCGGTTATCTGAATGAGTATAAAGAGGTGGTAGAAGGAGCTAATTTTTATGGAAGTGTCGTGCAGACATTTACTGCACTTAAAGATATTGGCGATTTGAGTGGCTTAAAACCAATTATGGAAGATGGTTTGGGTTTACTTACTTTCTTTGGTCACTCTGGTGGTACTGGACGTTCATGGGCAGTGAAGGGAATAGGAGATGGCGAACCTGAATTTTACAATAATACGGGTCGCTATCCTTTTATTATTTCCGCTTCTTGTTTTGTGGGTAATATTCACGAAACTTCAAATGAAACAATGGCAGAAAAATATACCTTAACTGCCGATCATGGTTCGATTGGTTTCTTGGCGACAGTTTCATTCGGAATGCCGGTTGGATTAGATGCCTTTTGCGAACAATTATACGATCAGTTTACAGTGACTAGCTTTGGCGAACCAATGGGGATTTGTATGAAACGTGCTTTAGAAAATATGCCTTTAGATGATTTAGACCCTGATAGTGACCGACATGAGGCGTATCGCCTTACCATGCATCAATTTACATTGGCAGGAGACCCCGCTGTTGTTTTGGGTGGTTTCTTACGACCTGAATATGTGATTAATGGAGACGTAAAGGTCTTTACTGGTGCTACCAATGTCGAATTAACAGGCTCACCTATTATTGCAAATACCAATGACCTTAATTTTCAGGTAACGATTAATAATATTGGACGCGGCATTACAGATGCCATGACCATCCAAGTTAATCAACAATTACCCAATGGAACTATTGTGCCTGTTGGCTCAGCAGTTGTAGATGCGCCAGTGCTTTCAGAAACATATAGCATTCCTGTTGATGTCAATGATACCGATTTGAGTACTCCGAATACCTTTAGTGTCGTGATTAATCAGGGCAATACTTTGTTAGAAGATTGTTATGATAATAATACGGCAGCTTTGCAGATTCAAAGACAGGAAATAAACTGTGCTGATGTGAGTGTGCCGACCATTAGTTTGGCGCAAACAAGTTATTGTTTGCAAGATGGGGCAGTGAGTTTAGTTGCATCCCCTGGAGGTGGAAGTTTTTCAGGAAGCGGTGTCACTGGTACTTCTTTTAATCCTGGTACTGCTGGTGTCGGCAATCACTTAATTACATACAGCTATATCGACCCTAGCACCGCGTGTCAGTTATTTGCTAC
>JAHDCM010000179.1:0-3855 GCA_020629895.1 Bacteroidota bacterium | reverse complement strand
GGCAATTGTGTATCGACTACCGAAAATATTAGTATAGAAGTAGAGGCACCGCTTACGCGACCTGTGCTAAACTGCGCAGGTTCTAGCCTGAATTCAGTAGAAATTGCTTGGGAAAGTGTAGCAGGCGCAACAGGTTATGGTTTGACCATCAATGGAGAGGTCATTAATGTAGATGCTTCTACAACTAGTTATGCCGCAACAGGTTTGGGAGAAGGGCAAGAAATCAGTGCGAGTATTATTGCCTATGGAGCAGGAGCCTGTGGAAATAGTGCAAGCTCTTTCGAAATTGCTTGTAAAGCAGATAATTGTCCTAGTAAAACAATCGAAATTTTAGGTTTAGAAAGTAGCTATTGTAGATCAGATGGTGATGTAGATCTTCCGTTAATTGCGTCTGAACCAGGAGGGCAATTTTATGTTAATGGCACCGCTGCAACGAATTTTAGCCCTTATTTTATTGCTGCTGGTACCTATATCGTTACTTACGAACTTAATCAGGGAGCTTGTAGTTATAGTGCGGCTCCTTTTGAAATAGAGGTATTGGCTCTACCAAGCGTTGAGATTTTTGGAAATCCCCAATTTTGTACAGGTGAGTCGGCTACCTTTGAAGCTTCTGCTGGATTTGCTAGTTATTTATGGTCAACAGGCTTTACCAGTAACACGATTACCGTTACTACTGGCGATACCTATTCGTTGACGGTAACGGATGCCAATGGTTGTCAAGCCACTGCCGCTATTACTGCCAATGAAAATACGATTGAAGCACCTGTTATTGATGCAAATGGGCTAACCGCTATTTGTGCGGGTGAGTTAATTTCTTTAACAGTCCCAGATGAATATAATACCTATGTTTGGGAAAACAATGCTTCGGTAGAACCGAGTTTACTCATTAACGGGCCTGGTACTTATGGCTTGACCGTTACTGATGCGGCAGGTTGTGAAACGAGTACCAGCATTACCCTCGAAGAAGCCTTTATTGAAAGCCCTGCGCTGCTTGTGGATGGGGTAGCAGCGGCTGAAGAAAATACCATTTGTGTAGGTGGCAACCCTGTTACAATAGGCGTAGGAAGTGACTACACCAACTATGTTTGGAGTACGGGAGATGATAGCGCAACAATTAGCGTGGATCAAACAGGCACTTATAGGGTGACTGTTACCAATGGACAAGGGTGTCGAGCGAGTGCTTCTATTACACTCACAGAAGAAGTAATAGAAACACCTACCCAACTAATTAATGGAGAAGTTACCGATGTCACTAGTATTTGCTTAGGAACAACCGACCTAGAACTCGCCATAGAAGGAGACTTTGAAGGATATGTTTGGTCTAATGGAGCTACCGATGCGCAAATTACTGTTACTCCTACCGAAGCGATGAGTTATAATGTGACGGTTACCAATGCCAAAGGCTGCCAAATTACCAGTAACTTTATTATTGAGGAAAAAACCATTACCGCACCGATCAATTTAATAAATGGAGAAGCGACTAATGAAATAACGATTTGCGAAGGAGAAGTGGTTAGCTTATCAGTAGATGCCGCTTTTGATAGCTATTTATGGTCAACAGGTGCCACCACCACTGCTATTACTGTTTCAGAAGCTGGTACCTACCGCGTCGTGCTAACAGATGTTGAAGGATGTATGGTAGCGGCAGAAGAAATAACGGTTAATTACAAAGAGCCAATTGGACTAGCCCTGATTGCTACTGAAACTAGCATCTGTGCAGGTAATTCAACCACGATTACAGCCACCGAAGGACTGTCTAATTATACGTGGATTGAAACAGGTGAAACAAGTAATAGTATCACCGTTTCACAAGCAGGTACTTATACCGTAGAAGTTACAGAAAATGGCTGTACGAAAGTAGAATCCATTGTTATTACTGAATTTGAATCTAAACTCGATGCCCTTCAAATTGTTGCCGATAGAAGCGAAATTTGTGTAGGAGAAGAAGTAGTTTTGACTGGGGAAGGCCTTGCCAATGCTGCCACCTTCGATTGGCGCGGAGAAGGATTGAATAGCACCAATACAGAAACGGTTTCTGCCAACCCAACAGGAGCGGGCATTTATACGCTTTTGGCAACGGATGAAAATGGTTGTGCGAAAACGGATACCATTGAAATTGGGCTGAACCAAGTCTGCGATCTACCCAATGCGATTACGCCCCGCCAAGTAGATGGACGCAACGACCGTTGGATTATTCCACAAGCTTACACCAATAGCGGTGTCGGAGTGCAAATCTTTAACCGATGGGGACAAAAAGTATGGGAAACAACGGCTTATAATAATGATAATGGATGGGATGGTACCAATAATAATGGGAATGAATTACCACTTGGTACCTACTACTATGTGATTGATTTGAATGATAACCAAACCGATGCCATACATGGGGCGGTAACCATTTTAGAGTAATTTGCCTAATCGTTTCTTTTTTGTCAGTCCATAGTTATCAGTCTATAGTCCATAGACTATACTTGATTAAATCAACTATAATTCTAAAAAACTGATTTTCTATGGACTATGGACTGCCAATTATGGACTATGAGTCCCTTATTTTCTAAACTCAAAAAAAATCTTTTCAAAATGAAAAAACAGTATATACTATTTATCTGCCTCTTCGTGATCGGCTACACCAGCCAACAAGCGAATGCCCAACAAATCCACCATTTAACACACTACATGTTAAATGACTATGCCTTCAACCCCGCAGTAGCAGGAAGCACCAATGATGTCGTTACCAAATTCAATTTCCGCAAGCAGTGGGTCGGACTCAATGAATCTCCCACCACCGTTTCATTAAGCGCACACACCAACCTCCTCGACTCCAAAGCCGTTGGAGTAGGAGCCATCTTTTTGAGCGACCGTACGGGGCCAACTAAGCGTACAGGTGTACAATTATCTTACGCCTACCACCTACCCATTGTCGAAAACGAAACCTACTTAGGCTTTGGTATTGGTATGAACCTACTACAATACAGCATCGACTTTACTGACCTTATCCTAGCCGATCCCGACGATACGCAAGTAGGCAACAATTCGGCCAGTAAATTCGGAGCGGATTCCAACTTAGGGATCTACCTACACAATAGCACCAATGGCATTCGCAATTATTGGGTCGGCTTATCCATCAATCAACTATTTGCTAGTAAATATAAGTTCGACAGTGCTATCGAAAATATTCAAAACGACCGTCATATTTACCTCACAGGAGGCTACCTCTTCAATTTCAGTGACAATTTCTCTTTAGAGCCTTCTTTGATGATGAAAGCCGTAAAAGGCACTAATCCGCAACTCGACATCAATGCCCGTGCGATTTATAAAGATAGCTACTGGGCGGGCTTATCGCTCCGTACTGCCGATGCTATTGCCATTCTTTTAGGTCTTAACCTCAATAATGGCTTCAATTTCGCCTATTCTTACGATATTACCACTTCTAGCCTAAATACGGTAAGTAGTGGTACACATGAAATTTCGTTGGGTTATAATATTGGATTTGGAAGAGGAGAGTAAGCGTTGGCGATTGAACGATTAACGTAAAGGCGCAAGATTTTTCGTCTCGCGTCAGAACGATCAATGCACGATTGACTATACAAACATTTTACAGGATTAAAAACCTAAAACCTGATATTCATGTCATTTGGGCGTGCCGGGTATCGAAAAAGGGCAATAAGCGTTTCACACTTACTGCCCTTTTTCAATACCCGTCGGGCTATTCGCTTATAGTTGGCTCACAGGCACTAGTTTCGCATAGTCCTAGCAGTGTCTTCCGCTGTCAGCCCTGCTAGTCCTTGCTTCACAAAGTACCTGTTTCACCAAGCTATCGCTGCTATCCCTCACGCGGTAAACAATGATTGGGTG
>JAHDCM010000178.1 GCA_020629895.1 Bacteroidota bacterium | reverse complement strand
GCCCAAAGTATTTGATGATTGAATGAGTGAATGAGTGAATGAGGTTTATTCGATAAATAAACTACAATTCCTTTAAAAACCCAAGCGCGCATCCATATAATACGCGGGTATATTCATAACTTTGTCTTATGGTTGGTTCATTAAGAGATATACAGACACCGATACAGAAGGAGCTAGTACTTTTTGAGGAGCGATTTCAGGATTCGGTACGCACGAAGGTGGCTCTTTTGGATAAGATTATGTATTACATTGTGCAGCGTAAAGGTAAGCAGGTGCGCCCAATGTTTGTATTTTTTTGTGCGAAGTTGTTGGGGGAAGTGGGTGATGCGACGTATCGAGGGGCGGCATTGATTGAGTTGTTGCATACGGCCAGCTTGATTCATGATGATGTGGTGGATGATGCGTATGAGCGACGAAGTTTTTTTTCGGTAAATGCGTTGTGGAAGAATAAAATTGCGGTGTTGGTGGGAGATTATTTGTTGTCGAAGGGTTTGTTGTTGTCGGTAGAGAATAAGGATTATCGTTTGTTGGAGTTGGTGTCGCGGGCAGTGAAGGAGATGAGTGAGGGGGAGTTGTTGCAGATTGAGCGAACAAGGCGGTTGAATTTGGATGAGGGGGTCTATTTTGATATTATTCGGCAGAAAACGGCTTCTTTGATTGCGTCATCTTGTGCGGTGGGTTTTGCGTCTACCAATGATAATGAGGCTTTACAGGAGCAAGTGTGGAAGTTGGGGGAGACGATTGGGATTGCGTTTCAGATTAAGGATGATTTATTTGATTTGGGGGATGCGAATGTGGGGAAGCCGAAGGGGATTGATATTCAGGAGAAGAAGTTGACGTTGCCTTTGATTTATGCGATTAATAATGCGAGTAAAAAGGATCGCCGACATATTGTTTATTTGATAAAAAATCATAATAAGAATAAAAAGAAAGTGGCAGAGGTGATTGATTTTGTGCGGCAGAGTGGGGGTATTGAGTATGCGCGACAAAAGATGTATGATTATCGGGCAGATGCGATTGAGCAGTTGCGTTTTTTTCCAGATAGTGAGGCGCGTCGTGGTTTGGAGGCTTTGGTGATGTTTGCAACGGATCGGAAGAAGTAGTTAGAAGCCAAACCCAATCATGATTCCCCATACTTCATTTCTTCCATTTTCGGTGGTACTGGCAATGTTTCTAGTACCCATCGTGTAGTGTAAATCGACTAGGATGAACTGCCCTCTTCCTACCTTTAGTTGGAGACCTGCTCCAACACTTATTCCTAAGTCGAAATGATAGGTTTCATCCCAATTTATGACTTCATAAGTAATAGCCCCCAATTTGTGGTTGACTTGTGGTAAGATTAGTTTACTTGCTATGAGGTAGGAGGGAACAATGCCTGCAAAACTGGATAGGTATAGTTTGCGTTGGGGGAGGCGAAATTTGGCTAATAGGGGCATTTCGATATAATCGAGTTGAAATAAAATAGGGCGTTCATTTTCAGGAAAAATAAGGTTGTCTCCATTAGGGAAGCCGAAACTGGCTCCTTTTCCAGCATAAAAAGCACCTAATTCGGCACTAAAAATATCGGTAAATTGATGGTTGACACTTATACCAGCTAGAAAGCCCATTTTTCGACGTACATTACGAGAGATCGTATCGGGTAGTGGCTTGAATGGCCGAAACTGGGCTATATTATACCCTCCTTTGATATTCCATGCCCATTTGGAAGATTTTTTTTGTACACTCACTTTTTGTGCTTTTAAATCAGACATGAAAGTGAAGGAGAAATAGATAATACAGCCTATTATTTTAAACAGTTGTCCCATTGAATCTCGTTTTTTAGAAGGCGTGGTGTCATTTTTGTTTTTCTTTTCTAGCAATATTCTTTCCTTTACAATTTTTGTAATGAGTTGTTTTGCAAATGCTTAGTAATCAGAATAGTATTGAGGGGTGTGGTCAATGACTAAGTTCTAAAAGCATGTATTCTTACCAGTAATTACTTCATTAACTTCGACTATTTGTCATCAAACTGTCTGTGTGGGAGGCGTTTTTGCATACTTTTTGCTTTCCTAACAGCAAGCTTGAAACTTTTTTTGAATAAAAAAAAGAATTAGATACTATTAAAATGCATATCTAATTATTATTTAATCAATAATGAAAGCTTCCTTTTTTGAGTTGATTTCCCTTTATAAGTCCCTTTTTTACTTCTATTTTTTTTGAATTTTGAAAATGGCTCAAAAATTGTCATGACAATGTAATTTGTTTGGATTAAATTTAATAATTTTACAATACCTCAATCACTTATTATTTTGAATTGGAAATTATTGATTGCCTTATAAAATAAAGCAGATAGCCATTACAAAACTCTTCTATAAGGTTTACGTCAATTAAAAAGACTTCTGTTGACTTTTGATGGTTCTTTAAAACTTAAAGCACAGGTTGAATATGAAAAATATATTAGTGTTAATAGTGGCTTTGTTTTTTTGCAATATGTTGGGAGGTTATGCCCAACAAAAGGACTTTGATTTACTGAATGCTGATCAACTACTAAAATCTGCAAAGAAACTTTCGAAAAAAATGAGTAGTAGGAAGGCGCGTGCATTATGCTATGTTGCTTTAAATAAAGTACCTGATAATGATTTAGCTCGTTTGTTTTTGGCAGAAAGTTATTTTAAAGATGATATGTTAGCACATGCCCGTCAGGAATTAAAAGAACTTCAGCGTCGAAACCCTAAGTTGATTGCAGCTTACGTGTTGGGAGCTAATATTGAAATGAGTGAAGAAAAGTATGAAGAGGTGCTTGATTATTGTGTGAATGGATTGAAAATTCAAAACAATAACGAAGATCTTTTAATGCAAAAAGCACATGCTTTACTTCAGTTAGACCGCCAAGAAGAAGCTGTAAACACATTATCTACCTTATTACATGTCAACCCCAGACATGAGGATGCGAAGCTATTACATAAAGAACTTACTACCATAGAGTATTTTAATGCCGTTTCGGTTGCCTATTCGATGAATCTCTTTAACCTTAGTGATATTAAAGAGCATTTTTTGACCACTGAATTATTTAAAAAATGGGATTTACTTGCGGTGAGGGGACGTGTCAATTATGCTTTTAGAGATGGTACAGATGGTGGTTTGTATGAAGTGGATGTACTTCCTCGTATCAAGGATAATACGTATGCCTTAGTGAATTTGGGTGTAGGAAGCAAAAAGGTCTTTCCACAGTTTCGTATAGGGGGAGAGTTATTTCATCACTTTACTGATTTGGGTTTAAAAGGATCTTTTGGGTTAAGGCATTTACGATTTACCCGTACTAATTATACTTATTATACGGCTTCAGCCGAAAAAGGATTTGGTGGGCGCGTTTATCTAGGTGTGCGTGGATGGTTGGCAGTTCTGTTTGCAGGAGAGACGAATACTGCGTTAAGAGCCTATGCACGCGTACCGATTAGTGGACCCTCTCAATTTGTGCAATTAGAAGTAGGAGTGGGAGCTTCTCCTGATAATATTTTAGATACGGCGAATGATATGCTATTTACCAAGTCACAACGTATTGGTATTGCGTTTCAACAACCCTTATCACAACAATTTTTATTACGATTAAATGGAAATTTAGCGCGACATCCATCTGTTTCTGGTAGTGAAGAAACCAATTTATTGAGATGGAATGTAGGAGCGCAAGTTAATTATTTGTTTTAAACAAATAATTGATAACCATTACTTACCTCTTTAAAAATCACTTACTAAATGTTTACATACAGATAGCAATAACCTTAAAATAGCCCAGATTCTGCTTACGCTAAATATATCAATGATGCAGTGTAATTATTTGTTGAAGTTTGTAATAGGCTTTCTTGTCCTTTTATGTAGTATGCCAACTGACTTGTCGGCACAACGTAAAGTGGGAGATATTCTATTTGATGACGCACTTGTTCATATCATCCGAATTCGATTAGATCAACAAGAATATTGGGATTCGCTGACCTATTACAAAAAGGTATCTGACGCCACAAATAAAAAGTTATATCTCCAAGCAGCGATGGTTACCATTGATGGAATGCCTTTTTATTCAGCGGGTCTACGCTTTAAAGGAGCTTCTTCTTATCTGTATCAACAGGGTAAGAAAAAGTCTTTTAAGGTTAAGCTAGATAAATTTGTAGATTGCCAAGACTATGATGGAGTAACGACTTTTAATCTTAATAACAGTTTTCGTGATCCTACCATGATGCGCGAAAAACTTTACCTAGATTATTTGAATGAATTTGGTGCGCATGCTCCTAGAGCTTCTTATGCTAAGGTATATATCAATAATGAATATTGGGGCTTATACTTATTGACCGAAGATATTAATAAAGAATATCTAGTGTACAATTTTGGTAGCGCGAAAGGAAACTTATATAAAGGGGAGCCAAGTGCCTATTTAACAAAACTAGGGCGGGAGGCTGCTGATTATAAAGAACATTACGAAAAGTCAAATCATAAAAAAGAAGATGACTGGAGAGATTTGGTAAATCTTATTAATACCATTCATGGCCCCGATCTTAGTTCATTATTGTACAAAACACAGCTAGATCCAGTACTCAATACACAAAGCTGTTTGAAAGCCTGGGCTCTCAACAATTTCTTGTTAAATATGGATGCCTATAATATGGAGTTTCAGCATAATTATTATCTCTACAAAAATCCTGAAACGGAGCGTTTCGAATGGATTTCTTATGATGGTAATTATGCCTTTGGTGCTTGGTATGAAGAAGGAAAAGATTTAGAGGATATTTATAGCTATGATATTTATAAAACAGATGAAGAAGAAAAAAGCCCCCTGTCTCATAACATGCTATCTATCAGTCCTGTTTATAAAGACGAATATAAGAGCATTATGAAAAAAGTCGCCAATAAGTTTAGTGATAGTGAAATTTACTGGACGATTGATAAAATTTATAAGCTGATCAAGGATGCGGCACATGATGACCCCAATAAAATGTACACCAACGAAGAGTTCGAGAAAAATATTAAAGAAACCATCTACGATCAAAACTTTAGTAATTATCCGACACCAGGGCTTCGAGAGTTTCTGCAAAAAAGAAGAGATAATGTCCTTAACCAATTAAATGCGATAAATTAAAATTGACGAATGCAACAACCGCTAACTATCATATTTGCTACTTGTTTTTTTGTTATAACTGCTTTACTTAGTTTAAATGCATCTGTTCCTGTTAATTATGATGTGGTACCCAAATACCACACCATTAAAAAGGGAGAAGATTTAAAAAGCATTGGGCATAAGTATAAGGTTAGTGAGGTTTTTCTAAAACGTTGGAATCGCAAGCAAACCGAAAAAGGGTTTGATGTCGGACAAGTCATTGTGATTGGGCATGTTACTGAATTGAAAGACATTAGTAAAGTTGTTGGTAAAAAGGTATTTGCTCCTGTTAAGGAAGAGCCTATATACTATAAGGTAATGCGTGGGGAAAGTTTATTGGATATTTCCGAGAAATTTGATGAGGATATTACCGACCTTATCCTATGGAATGACCTCTACCTAACTGTCAATTTACGACCTGGTCAGAAGATCATTCGGGGCTTTAGTTTTAAGCCCAATATGAAATATATCAAAGACTTATACAATCGTCCTGATATTGCCAAAGCTCTTGGACGAAAGAAAACAGATTCATCCACGAACAAAAAAGTAGTACAAGCACCACCCAAAAAGAAAGTACGGGTGCCTACTCCACCGCCACCACCAACACCAAAAATTGTACAACAACGAAGTCCAACACCTGTTAGGCAAGTAAGTCCACGTCCTGTTACGCCTACACCAGTATTATCCAGACAAGTGAACCCCAATTTTATATATCACCAAATGCAAGTTGGTGAAACCCTCTATGAAATTGCAGGAAGATATGGGGTGACTATTAACCAACTATTTCAGTGGAATAACATAGATGCTAGAAAAGCATTTGTGCCTACTGGAGAATCAATTATTGTGGGACTTAAACAACAAGTCGCTCCTCCTAATCGTCCTTTGGTACAAGAACCATACAGCCCTGCTTCTACAAATCAGAAACCAACAAAGGAAAAAGAGGAATTGATAACCACAGAAAAAGAAATAGAAAAAGAGAGTTTACCTGAAGATAGTGACCTTGAAAACAATCACGAAGAAATGTTGGCAACACAACTACCAACAGAGGGTACACAACAAGATACCGATTCTAGTACTTTGTTTATGGGAGAAGAGGGGCTAGGAGAAATGATAGAGGACGATTCTACCTTTACCGATCCTACATTATATGAGTCAGTAGACTCGCTTTATACTAGCGATACAGAACATATCGCAACACCTAGTGACACACAAGCAGAAAGCCTTGACTTTCCTATACTTGAATCAGAGTCGAAAGGAACCCAAAATACACAAGTATCAAATCCTAAACGAAAAGTGGCTAATCATCACTTTTTAAAGAGAATATGTGAGTTTGTTATACTAACTACCATTTTGAGCCTTATTGGAATTTGGCTGATTGTATGGGGGAAACGCATCTTTTTTCCAGCGCAAAAAACAGATCAACATTCTTCTAAAAGACAACGAACACGATCTTTGTTACAGAAAATTGCCCGTTCATATAATCATCCCGACCAAGCAGAAAAAGACATCCTAGCACCCTTTAGAAGTGGTTCAGAAATTCACTTAACGCAAGATGCCTTACTCCAGATTTTTCCCTCTGGTTTTTTCCTTCGATCAAGCAATCGAAAAGTATGTGTAGAAGAGCTTGTTAAGATAAAAAAAGAACAACCCCAGAATACCGACTTGTTTAAAGCAATCTATTTATTGCTAGACTTAGAAGAAGACTCCCTTAAAAAATTAAGAGGCACAGATATTGAGTTACAAATGGAGGCTATTGACGAGTTAACATATTTGGAGTATAACGATGCACAAGCCGAAATAAAAAGCCTAATTAATCATCCACAAGCAGGATTGCGTACACATGCTCGCTTCGCAATGATTGACCTAGCGAATCTAGATGATCACACATTAGATTTTGTGAATGAACTACAACAACCACTCACAAACTGGGAGCAGTTACATATTATGCAATTACTAAAGCAAAAAAGAAGTACGCAAACATTACCCGATTTTAGTACGCTAATCAATAGCGAAAAAAAATGGCAGACACAATTTGCTTTGCGATTAATTGCCGAGTTTCAACAAAATAGCTCGATACCTGATGTACTGCGATTATTGCATGATGAAGATACTGATATTAAACGAACTGCTATACATACATTGGGTAAACTGCATAACGACATTGCAGTGCCAACACTCAAAGAGTTGTATCAACAAACATCCGAAATGCCTGTGAAAAAGCAAATTATAAGTGCATTGAGTAATGTTGCAACTGAAGAAGATATTCCTTTTTTAGAAGAAACTTTACAAAATGGGAATTATGAAATTAGTTTCCTTTCTGCCAAGTCACTCATGACAATAGGTAATAAAGGATTGAATAGCCTCCTTGAAATCAAAAAACAAGCAGATCAACATCTAATCGGTATTATCAATAGAGCGCAATACCACGTTATTCCTAAATAA
>JAHDCM010000177.1 GCA_020629895.1 Bacteroidota bacterium | reverse complement strand
TATGCTGAACAAGTGGCTGTGAGGCAACTACAAGCGGATAGCCCGACCCCATTTTTGTTGAAAAAAATGCCCACTAGCGAGATGCTGGTGGGAATATTTTTTTCAACAAAAATGGGGATACGCCCAAAAAAATAATAAGAAAAGAATTTATGTATGGCAGCTATATTTGAGATTGATACTATTTTGAGTTTGCGTCATAAAGCCTATGATTTGAAGGGAAAGGTGGTGCAAGGAATTGATTTTAGAGAGACGGAGGTACCCTGGGAGAAATATCAATGTGCGGGAGCTGTTTTTTTGGGTTGTCGCTTTAAAAATGGTGAAATTGAGGATTTGTTGAGAGATAAGGGCGCACAAATATTTCCGTTGTTTAAAGGGCTGCCTTATGCGCCTTATCGTTCGGTATTATATAGCTGGCGCGAGTTGATGAAAAAGGGGGAGGATGGAATGAGTTATGACGAAAAAATTTATCGTCATTTTGAAAAAACGCGTCACCATCCACCTATTGTAGAGGCATTGGCACAACGTATTCACGATCATGCAATGGATGATGCTTTGTCTGAAATATTGATAGATGCGCAGACTAAAAAACGGAAAAAGATAGTGGGAATAATGGGGGGACATAGTACGTTGAGAACTGATTTGTATTATCGAAAGGTGGCGAAGGTTGCTCATGCGTTGACACGTAAGGGGTATTTGATTGCGAGTGGGGGAGGGCCTGGTATTATGGAAGCGGCTAATTTGGGGGCTTATATGGCCGAGCAATCGGTAGCGTTATTGGAGGAGCTAATTGATCAATTAGCGGTGAGTCCACATTATACGAATGAAGGTTATATGGAGGTGGCAACGGAGGTGATTGAACGTTTTCCTACGGGAATGGAGAATATTGCGATTCCGACCTGGTTTTATGGGCATGAACCTAGTAACTTTTTTGCAACGGCTATTGCAAAGTATTTTTCAAATAGTATTCGAGAAGATACTTTATTGAGTATCTCTATTCATGGGATTGTATATGCGCCAGGAAGTGCAGGTACTACCCAAGAAATATTTCAGGATGCTGCACAAAATCACTATGGTACAGTTGATTATTATAGTCCAATGGTGTTTTTGGGAAAGCAGCGGTATGAGGTAGATACGGCGATTTTTAAGACCTTACAACAATTGGCAATAGGGCGAAATTATGCGGATTTTTTGTATTTAACAGATGAGGTAGAAGAAGTAGTACAGTTTATTGAAGATTGTCCGCCTAAATTGGTTAGTTAATACATTGTTATTTTGATGCTTGTGCATCTAATTTAGTGGCTGGTACTTCTACTTTTTCGCATATTTTTTCTTTTTTGGCGGTTGCTGAATGACTTACCGTTAAACAAATTTCATAAGGCCCATCTTTTTTATAAGTATGTGAAGGGTTGCGTCTACGAGAAGAACGCCCATCACCAAAGTCCCATTCGAAACGATCATAACTACCTGTGGAGGCATTGATAAAGTGTATTTGTCGTTTTTCTACGCTATACGTATATTCAGGAATAAGAACAGGAGCCGTTTCATTAGAGCAGACACCTTGTGTCCAGAAATACATGCCGTGATAGGTTTCTGCGATACAAGCATTGGCATAAGTGCGGTTATCGCAACCACATACGGGATCCCAATCAAACTCACATAAATTCACATCTCCGACGCTTACATATTTACAGGTATTGAAAATTACTTCTGAGCTTACCGCATCTTTGATATACATGCAAACGTAGTAATGTCCGAGGTCTTGGTAAGTATAGTCAAAGCTTTGTTCACAAATAGTATGACCATCTCCTAAGTCCCATTCGAAAACAATATCTGGGTTAGTAGACGTGTTTTCAAAAAGAACAACTAGACCTTCTTCATTAGTGGCACAAAAATCGACTTCAATGCCCGCTGGTAGTTCAGAAACATGGTGGCTACCATCATCATTGAGGGCATAAGTCCAGTATGGCATACTTACAGTAAACGCAATGGTTAGAAAGGATGATATCTGTTGGATGATCAGCCTCATAGAGCATAAGTTTAAAATGAGGATAGAATCGAAAAAAGGGAATTTTAAAAGGTCATAACAATTACAGTATTTTCAATCCTATATACGCAAAAACGCGTGTGAAGGATGCTTCAGTACCTAAACTTAAATAATCGACACATTTTGTGACCCGTTATTTTGCCACTATACTGCGTTGAAAATACTCACCGTAGCTTTGGCTATGGCTGCGTTTTTCGCCTTGTCTAGCGAAAAAAAACCTGTTGTCAAAAATGACGATTATTTATACATAGGTACTTAATTGCTTTATTTTGTTGTTAAAATTATGTTCCTGGTACTTTTGAGCATCCATTTGGTTGTAAAAACGACATATAGACGAGCAAGCACAAGTTGGTCACTTTTTAGAAAATTTATGTAACAAAAGTGTCATATTTATTTTTTATTATAATTCAAAATTAAAACCATCATGAATTAGTTGGTGATATTTTTCTTTATCAAAGCGATACAAGCGGGCTGCTCTGTGAGGAACATTTTGTTGGTATTCGTCGGTTTCGATTAGTACCCCCATTTTGGCTAGTTTCTTTCTAAAATTGCGTTTGTCAAGTTGTACCCCGAGTACCGTTTCGTACAAGCGTTGTAAGTCGGAGAGTGAAAATTTTTCATCTAGTAGTTCAAAGCCAATTGGTTGGTAGCGTACTTTTCCGCGTAGTCGTTGTAGTCCTAGTTGTAAAATATCGTTGTGGTCAAAAGCTAGTGGGGGGAGCTTATCTATTGAAAACCATTTGGCGGCTTTGGCATCGGAGGCAGCAATGGGTGTTTGTGCTTTTTGAAGGGGAATAAGCGCGTAGTAGGCTACTGAAACGACGCGTCCGCGTGGGTCTCGACCAAGTGTGCCAAAGGTGTATAATTGTTCCAGGAAAATATTTTCCATACTAGTTTCCTCTTTCAATTCTCGTTTGGCGGCTGTTTCAATATCTTCTTCCATTTCTACAAATCCGCCAGGTAAAGCCCATGAATCTTTAAATGGATCGGCAAGTCGTTGAATGAGTAGGACTTTTAGGGATTTGTTACTAGGATCAAAGGCAAAGACCACACAATCAACAGTGAGGGCAGGTCGTGGATATTCGTAGGTATAAGGCATTGGTATAAATAAACGTTTCTTGTATTATAAATGCTAATAGGGAAAAGGTGTAAGTGTGTTTGTTACACTAAGCCTAACCGCCAAAAATGTTTTTTAGTTTCCCAAATAATCCGCCACCTGTTGATTTTTTTTCTTTAGGCTTATCGTTTGTCAGTTTTTCAGCAACCATTTCTAACGAATCTTGTAAGGTATCTAGTTGCATTTCGTCGTTGGCTTCTTGTGCGAAAGGCAGTGCTTTTTGGTAAAATTGTTGCGCTTGTTCCCAACTTTTTACTTCTTCAAACACGTAGCCCGCTTGGTAGTATGCATCGGCTGTGTCAAAGTCGTTGTTGGCTTGGTGATAGGCTTGGGCGGCTCTGTCAAAATGTTTAGAGGCTTGTTGAGGTTGGCTCAGTTGTTCATACATCCGTCCAATTTGTTTAAAGCATTCGGCTTGTTCTTCGAAGTGTTCTTTTTTGGCATAATGGGTTGCTGCTGCTTCGTAGGTTTCTTCTGCATCGGCTTTTTTATCGTGCATCAATAAAATACCTCCAAGTGCCTTGTAACAATGTCCAATATGCGTATGTGATTCAATTGGCTTAAAGATGCGAATTGCCTTTTGGTAACTCATTGTTGCTTTTTCGTAGGCTTTTTGAATCGTGTACATGTCTCCTTCTGCAACAATGCATAGCCCCAATTGTAAATCTTCCTTTTTTTCAGTGGCTAATTGTTTTGCCTGTTCAAAATATGCTGCACCTTTATCATCCTCTAAATAGGTGTGCATGACACCTAAACGTCGCAGTGTTTTGATGATGGAGCTACTTAATGTTTCATGTTTTTGGTAAATATTTAAGGCTTTACGAGCAGTTTGTAATGCTTCTTCTACCTTTTCTTCTTGAAATAAATAACTAGATAGGTTGTAAAACAAATCGGCTTCTACTTCACTATTCGTTTCGGCCAATTCTAAGCCTTGGTCTACACTTTCATAGGCTTCTGGCAACAGTCCTGCTTTGGCCTGTGCTTGTGCTAAGTCTTTATAGATTTCGGCTCTATGTGCTACCGATTCATCTGTCAGTAGTTCTTTTAATGTTTCAATACTATGATCACTCATATTCTGTCTATTTAAAAAATATTCTTTCCTCTTTACTTAATCTCTCCAATTTTTAATTCCAATAAACCGCCAGTTTCCTTTGCCGCCTTTTCGATTAAAATAAAAAGTATGTTTAATAGAATGGTTTAAGGTTACTTTCGCTGTTCCTACATATCCATCGTTTTCACAAGCTCCAATTTCAAAATTAGAAATGTGATCCATTTCCATATTCAAAAAACTCTTTAATCCAAAGTCTGCCGAATATTTGGAAGCAGTTGCAATATCTTGTTTTTTTAGGGATTCCAAAAATATCGTTGCGTGTTTTCGAAATAAGTCTGGTTTCTTCTTTTTTGGCTTAGGTTTTTTTATGAGGCTACTTACAGTAACTTCTTTTTGCGTATTTACTGCCTCACATATTTCATATAACTCTCCAATATTGTCAGGCAAGGGGGGAAGCGCACTCCAAGCTGCAAGGGTATCTTCTATTGATTCCTTATTATTATGGGCAACCTGTTCTTGGTGTTGCTTTTTTTTGGCTTGACAAGCAATCAATAAAAGGAAGAGTAAGTAAATGAAAATATTATTTTTGAGAAGCATATTGTGTTGTTTTAACGATGGCTATCTTACTTGATAAATCCCACTGCCATCTACCACAACACTCGGTACCTGTCGGTGTCGTTCAAAATAATCATAGCCTGTTTTTAGGCTACGCCACAAGTGTAAAAACTTTCGATCTTTACGATACAAATGTTTTAAAATGGCATACTTAAAATTGCTCATTCTTGCAGGAAAAATGTGTACAGGAATGGGCGTGCTTCCGTATCCTTTGGCTTGTGCAGATAACCAATAAATTTCTTGTATCAGGGGGTCAGTAATCGAAACACATCCTCTTGAGCCACATTCCCCATGAATGAAAATGTCGCCTCCTAAATTGCGATGTTTGCTCCGTTTTCGATCTGCGTTATTGGGATAATCCACTTTTAAGGAGAGATGATACTGGCTATTAGGATTAAAATGACTAATACGATAAAACCCTTCAGGTACTTGTTTGTCTCCTTGTTTTTGTTTGGGGCCAATATCTCCCGACATTGCACAAACAGGAAACGCTTTTACCAATTCATATCGGCCACTACTACCTCGCGACCATACTTCCATTAATTTTTCACTTTTAAACACCCGCATATACAACTGTTGAGGTGGATAAGCCATCCCTTTTTGAAGGAACAACTGTTCTAGTGGCGCGTCTTTTTGCTGCATTGCACGGTAAACGCGGCTATGCTGTAACTGATCATTAGCAAAAGGAGGAGGAGAAAAACTAGTTATAATTAGTAAAAGTAGGGCGAGGAACAGGTAGTTGGTCAAGCGCATAAATAAATGTATTTTTACTCCTTCAAAGATAACCATTTTACTATGATAAAAAGAATACCCACATTACTATTGCTATTAGGTACTTTTCAGGTTTTGGCACAAGTGCCGCTTAATCAATGGATTGACTATACAGATACGTATTATAAAATAAAAGTAGCAGAAGATGGTTTGTATCGTATCGAATACGACCTTTTACAGGAAATGGGAATCCCAACCGTAGGAGCTGCTTTTCAAATCTTTCATGAAGGAAAAGAAATTCCCATTTATGTAAGCACTGAAGGAGATATGGCTACGAATGATTATATCGAATTTTATGGAGAAAAAAATAAAGGAACGCTTGATCAAAGGTTATACGAAGAAGAAATTTGGCAACCACAACCGCACCGAAGTCTATTTTCTGATACCGCGGTTTATTTTTTAAGATGGAAAGAAGGTATTACCCCACTTCATTATCAAAATACAAGCTTTAATCTTAATGAGGCTCCCCTGGCTGAATCTTATTTTATGGAGGAAGTACAAGTCGAAAACTTAGATGAGTTTTATCAAGGAGAACCTGCTTTCTACAAAGGGGAAATGTTTTATACTGCAAGTTTTGCAAAAGGAGAAGGATTTATTGGAGAAGCTGTGGAAGGTCGGAAATCAGTGATGTATGAGATTCCGCTAACACATCCTTATACACAAATAGGAGTCAATGCAGAAGGAACTGCGAGAGTGTTGGGTTTGTCAAATGTGCCAGATTTTCAAAATGAACACCATTTTAGCCTCTTAGTTAATGGTGAAAGGTTCCTAGACCGAGCTTATGATGGCTATGATATTGCTGATTATGCCTTTTCTTTTTCTTCAACAATCCTAATACAAAATAATAATACACTACGCATTGATTTTCGATCGGTAGGTGATAAAGTAGACACAGATGTAAACGCTATTACAAATCTAAGTATTCGTTATCCGCGCCGTTTCGATTTTGATGGGGCTGCTTTCTATACGTTTCAATTACCTAATGTGAGTGATCCTAATATCGAAATTTCTAATTTTAATAGCTCAGGTGATGTAGTTCTTTATGATGTAACCAATGCACAACGATTTATTCCTGATAACTTGACCAGTAAACTCCGAGTATGGCTACCACTAGGAAGTGCGAATACAGATAACAGACAATTAGTACTTGTCAATACCAGTGACTTAGAGAATGGAGTACGACTAGTGGAAAAAATGGAAGTACGTAATTTTATTGATTACAGCCAATCTACATTTGAAACTGCTAACCTAGTCATTACCAATTCTCAAGTCCTTCAATCTAATGGCGATAATTACCTCCAACAATATCTCGAACATCGAGCATCGTTTAACGGAGGACAAGTAAATATGCAACCTATTGATATTCATCAATTATACGATCAATTTGCATGGGGGATAGACCTACATCCATTAGCCATTCGAAATTTTGTAGAATTACTAGTACAAGAATGGCAGACACCTATTCAAACGATTTTATTACTGGGTAATGGAGTACGGTACAACTTGAGCCGAACCAGTCCCGCCGCTTATCGAAAAGCCATTTTACCTACTTGGGGAGACATTCCCTCCGATAATTGGATGGTGAGTGATCAACTTGGCACTTCTACCATTGCCGTAGGACGTATACCAATCCGTGAAGCGCAAGATTTAGCACACTATATCGCAAAATTAGAAGTATATGATGAAAGTTATCGAAGCGTGTTTTGTGATTTAGACAATGAATGGCGAAAAAAAGTGATGTTGTTATCAGGCGCGAATAGTCAAGCCGAACTATTCGAGTATAATAAGCAATTAGATACGTATGAGGAGTATTTTACTCAAAATGGATTTGGAGGAATCGTATCCCGTTTTGAAAATGTAGGTTCTACTGTCTTACCAATCCCCAAAATTACGGAACTAGTGAATAAGGGAGTAGGTATCATTAATTATATGGGTAACTCGCGGGGAGATAATTGGAATATTGATTTTCA